>NZ_CABPRH010000005.1:0-261210 GCF_902410085.1 Haloferax sp. KTX1
ACGCGGTCGCTTGTCATCCCCGTCGAGCCGAGCGCAAAGGGCCGTGCAGCAGTCGAAGGACTCGAAGCTCTCGTCGCGGGCTTCGAAGACCAACTCGAAATCGACGTCGGTGTGCTTGCCGCCGTGCCGACGGGATTCAAAAACACGCGTGACCAACGGCAGGTGCTGACTGAAATCGACTATCCGATTCCGGAAATCATCAGCGAGCGTGCCTCCCTCTTGGAATGCTGTTGGATGGAGCAATGTTCGGCGTTCAAGTACGTTCGCGAGCATCGCGACCGCCGCCGTGACTACGAAATCGAGACGCTCGCCCAGTTCGACCGCATCGCGAGGCATCTCGAAGAACAGGTCGGCATCGACGCGCCGAACCCTCCGGAACCCGGTGACGTCGACCACGAGGTGATGACGGTATGACTGGCATGAAGAAAGGAGCTGGTGAAAACCCGTTCGCGGACGATTCGTCACCTGAATCGGCGACCGAGGCTGAGGAACCAGCCCCCGAACAGGCCGATGAGGGGGATTCGAACCAAGCCGAGGGTGCAGACGCAAACCAGTCTCGCCAGCAGGTCCAAATACCGTACAAATTCCGCCGCGATGGCGTCCAAGACGGCCGTGACCGGGTTCCGCTGTTCTTGCAGAAGGAGACGAAAGTCGCGGAGCGAGACGCCCTCCGAGAGTTCGAAGATAGGTTCGAAGAGAACGTCTCGCTCACCGACCTCCGTGAAGCGCTCGTGAAGGTCGGCTTGCAGCACCTCGACGAAACGGAAGAGTGCCTCGAAGAGTGGGGCTACGGGATGACCTTCGACTAGCGAATCGGGAGCAACGCGGAATGCAACTTCGAGACTTCGACCCGCATCGGCGAGACGGTCGAGCCTGACACGTGTCCCGCCCCCGTAGCCGTTCGCGACGTTGGAGACGCCACCCCCGGTCACGACTCTCCGGGATGCGAATCGAACGCGTCCGCCCCGACCGGCGAACCGCACAGCACGCACCCATCGTCGAGAATCCGCTCACGGATGCCCGCGTCGACGAACACCTCGACGCTGCACTCCGGGCAGTCGAAGACTAACTGGCCTGGCACGGCGACCACTACCCGAAGCACAGGCGCTGTCAGTATCTATCACACCCCACCATAGGGCGGGAATACATACGCTAGGCCCGACTACACGTCGAGAATCGCGTCGAGAAGCTTCGACTGGGCGGCCGAGAGATGCTCGGTGAACGTCGACCGGTTGATATCGAGCGCCGCGGCGACTTCCGTCGCGTTTGCCTCGCGGGGATGGTCGAAGTACCCCATCTCGTGGGCCGTCTCAAGGACCTCCCGCTGTCTCGCCGTCAATTTGTCGCGGTCAACGAACACGAGCGAGCTGGAGACGGAATCCGGTTCCGACTGCGTGAGTCGCCGAAGTGAGATGCCGTCGAACTCCGATTTAAGATTGACGACGATGTCGCGGAACGATGTGAGGTCCGAAGCGACGAACGACAGAACGACGGTGCCGCACTCCGCTTCGAGGTGCCGGACCGGACAGCCGTGACACTCGACGAGTTCGCAGGCGCACCGTGGCCCCTCGGCGGGGCCGCTGGTCACGCGATAAATCGTCTTTTGCTCGTGGTGAAACACCTCGTCCGCGTCGTCGATAGCGGCTGACGAGGGGGCGGTAAACTCGACCGCGGCGGTGTCGTTGTCGGCAGCCACCGACCGCGAGACGGATTCGACGGAGGTCTCCGCCGACGCTTCAGACACTCGGCAGACAGACGGGTCAGTCACGTGAATTTCACCGTGCACGCCCTCGGTCATAGGTCGGCGTACGACGGTGGCTCTGAAATACTCTTCGCCGAATCTGTTTGCCGTCTCGTGATTCCGGTCCGTGTTCGAGTGGATTCCCCACGAGAGCCGTATAAAGTCCCCGCACCCTATGGTTCGGGTGTTACTGGCCTCGGTGCAGATTCTCCAACGAATCGAAGTATGACATATACGAGCTTGCTCGGGGCCGAACGGGCGAACGGAACGCCGCCCGTTTGGAGCGCGAGGCGGCGAGTCGGTACGCGGGGTGAGTCACCGTGAGACGCGGGACGGTCGTCGTGTTGCTGCTCGTCGTCGCGGTGCTCCTGCCGACGTGGTACGTGGCGCTGCACGGCGAGCCACCGAGCGAACAGATAGAAATCGACCAGAGCGTCACCGAGATGCGACCGCTGCAGGAGATCGTCGACACGCCGGAGAAACTCGCGCCGAGTCAGGTGGGCGTCATCGTGTGGGTCGCGCTCTTCGCGCTCGTCGGCGTCCTCGCCGCGGTCCACCGGTTCATGGACACGGCGGTCAGGAATGGCCCGGGCGACGAATCAACGATCGCGGACGGCGGTCAGGTCGGACTGCCGTGGTTCTGGACCGCGGACCGCTGGGTCGTCGAGTACGACGACGCCTCCGACGCCATCGAGGGAATCGTGGCGATGGGCGGACTGACCATCCTCGCCATCGTCTTCGCGGCGCTGTTCACCGGCGAGTACCTGACGCTCGCGCGGACCCAGTACTTCGGCGTCTACGCCGCGGGGATGTTCACCGCGCTCGCGTTGCTCACCGTGTCGTACTACGCGTGGTTCCTCCCCCACGTCGAGGTCGCAGAACGGAGGGGACACTAATGAGACTCGACAATCAGAACGCATCGGACGACTGCGACGAGCACTGCGATGACTGCGGGGACGACGGCAACTATCGGCCGAGCATCTTCTCCGACGACCGCGCCTCGCTCGCCCGCCGCGACTACGCGAAACTGCTCGCCAGCGTCGGGGGATTGACCGCCGTCGGGAGCCTCGCGGCACCGTTGGCCGGGCTGACTCGCGTCTTCGAGCGCTCGTACACCGGGCCGGTGTACTCGGACGGCATCTACCTCGTCGACGGTGAGGGCGAACGCGTCGGCGAGAACGCCCTGAGCGAAGGCGAGAAGATGACCGTGTTCCCGGAGCCCCGGCCGGGCATCGAACGGGCACCGACGCTGCTCGTGAGACACGCCGAAGACGCCTACGGCGGCGCGACGAACCTTGAGTACACGGTGTCGGGTTACGCCGCCTACTCGAAGGTCTGTACCCACGCGGGCTGTATGGTGTCGAACGAGGAGGGAGAGACGTTCGTCTGCCCGTGTCACTTCGGGAAGTTCGACCCGACCGCGGGCGCGAAAGTGGTCGGTGGACCGCCGTCGAGACCGCTCCCGCAACTGCCAATCACGTTGTCGAGCGAGGGCAATCTCATCGCCACGGGCGACTTCAACGGGCCGGTCGGCCCGGGGGGCGAGTGATGTCGCGTCTCGACCGTCTCGCCGACCGCGCCGGCGACGCCGGTGACGAGGCGTACGACTGGGTAGACGAGCGGTTCGACCTCGACAGCGGCCGCGCGTTCCTCGGGAAGGCGTTCCCCGCCGAGGACTCGTTTCTCCTCGGCGAGGTAGCGCTGTTCTGCTTCCTGCTTCTCGTCCTCACGGGGATATTCCTCGGGATGTTCTTCGAGCCGTCGACGAGCGGCGTCGAATACGAGGGGAGCGTCGCGAAGTTCCAAGGCCAAGAGGTGCCCGAGGCGTTCGCGAGCGTCCTGCACATCACCTACGACATCCCCTTCGGGATGTTCATCCGGCGGATGCACCACTGGGCGGCCCACCTGTTCGTCGCGTCCATCGGGCTGCACATGCTCAGGGTGTTTTTCACCGGGGCGTACCGCAATCCGCGCGAGCCGAACTGGGTCGTCGGCACCGGCCTCGCCGGACTCTCGATGGGCGCGGCCTATACGGGCTACGCACTTCCCTTCGACGAGTTCGCCGCGACGGCCACCGGCATCGGTTACAGCCTCGCTACGTCGATTCCGCTCGTCGGGGGGGTAGCCGGGAAAGCGTTCTTCGGGGGGGAGTTCCCGTCGAGCGCGACGATACCCCGGCTCTACTTCCTCCACGTCCTCGTCATCCCCGTGGCAATCGGGGGGCTGCTGGCGGTGCATATGGCGATTCTCGTCCGCCAGAAGCACACGGAGGCCCCCCGCGATGACGACGTCCGCGGACTCGGAAACCGGGACCGACGCCCGGCAGAGGGCTCCACGGCGAGCGACGGCGGCACCGAACAGACCGTCCCGAGGGACGACGACAGCGTCGTCGTCGGTCTCCCGGCGTTCCCCAACCAGGCGGCCGTGAGCGCGGTCGTGTTCTTCCTCACGCTGGCCACGCTGGCGATGCTGGCCGGGTTCCTTCCGGTCCACAACATCGCCGAGTACGGGCCGAACAACCCCGCGGGGACGCCGGAACTCATCATGCCCGATTGGTTCCTGATGTGGGTCTACGGCCTGCTGAAACTGCTCCCGTCGTGGATGGGGTTCACCGTTCCGTTCACCGGCGTCCACGTCTCGACGGAGTTCGTCGGCGGCGTCCTCCTGCCGACGCTCGTGTTCGGCGCGGTGGCGGTGTGGCCGTTCGTCGACTACCACGACGAGTCGGTCCACTTCACGGCTGACCCCCTCGACCGGCCGTGGCAGACCGCGGTCGGCGTCGCCGCGGTTCAGTTCATCATGATCGCCTCCATCGCGGGCATGAACAACCTCCTCGGCCGGGCGCTCGGCGTCGGAACCGGCGTCGTCAACCCGATTCTGACCGTCGCGTTGTTCGTCGTTCCCGTCGGCTCCGCGGCCCTCGTCTACCGCGTGCTGGGTGACGACGCGGACGAGAGCCGAACCGGGCGCGTTCCGGGGGAGGCCGGCGATGACTGACGCGAACACCGGCGGGGCTCCGCGGCGACGCATCGAACTCTCGCCTCGGACGTACCGACACCTCGACCGCGCGAGCAAACTCCTCGGCGTGGCGCTCGTCGCCGTCGGCCTCGACGCGGGCGGCGACACGCTCGTGGGAATCTCCCTCGGCGTTCTGGGCGCTGGACTGGCACTAACGACCGTCTTCCTACAGAGAGACTCATGAACCGAACGAACACCTCGACCCCCGACGACGAGTCGGGAACGGACGAATCGCAAGCCGAACAGACGGACGGCCCGCCGGCGGTCGGCGACCCGCCGGGAGAGCCGGCGACCGAGGGGACGAGCGTCTCCCGTCGCCGGTTCCTCGAAGGCGTCGGCATCGCCTCGCTTCTGGGCATCGGCCGGTCCGCGGCCGACGACGACCCGCTGTTCCAGATGGGCGGGCTGAACCCCGTCGACGACCCCATCGGGAACTACCCCTACCGGGACTGGGAGGACCTGTACCGCGAGAAGTGGGACTGGGACTCGGTCTCCCGGTCGACCCACAGCGTCAACTGCACCGGCAGCTGCTCGTGGAACGTCTACGTCAAAAACGGACAGGTGTGGCGCGAAGAGCAGGCCGGCGACTACCCGCGGTTCGACGAGAGCCTGCCCGACCCGAACCCCCGCGGCTGTCAGAAGGGCGCGTGTTACACCGACTACGTCAACGCGGACGAGCGAATCAAACACCCGCTGAAGCGCGTCGGCGAGCGCGGCGAGGGGAAGTGGCGGCGCATCTCGTGGGACGAGGCGCTCACCGAAATCGCCGAGCACGTCGTCGACGAGGTGCAGGCGGGACGGTACGACGCCATCAGCGGCTTCACGCCCATCCCGGCGATGAGCCCCGTCTCGTTCGCCAGCGGGTCGCGGCTCATCAACCTCCTCGGCGGCGTCAGCCACTCGTTTTACGACTGGTACTCCGACCTGCCGCCGGGTCAGCCCATCACGTGGGGCACCCAGACCGACAACGCCGAGAGCGCCGACTGGTACAACGCCGACTACATCATCGCGTGGGGGTCGAACATCAACGTCACCCGCATCCCCGACGCGAAGTACTTCCTCGAATCGGGCTACAACGGGACGAAGCGCGTCGGCGTCTTCACCGACTACTCGCAGACGGCCGTCCACACCGACGAGTGGCTCAGTCCCGATTCGGGCACCGACACCGCGCTCGCGCTCGGCATGGCTCGGACCATCGTCGCCGAGGAACTGTACGACGAGGGCCACCTCAAAGAGCAGACTGACATGCCGCTTTTGGTCCGGCAGGACACCGGGAAGTTCCTCCGCGCGAGCGAGGTTCCATCGGTCTCGACCGACGCCGACCGACCCGAGTGGATGTTGCTCATGCTCGACTCCGACGGACGCCTCCGCGAGGCGCCGGGGTCGCTCGGCGAACGCGACGGACAGAAAGACTACTCCAAGAGCATCGAACTCGACTTCGACCCGCAACTGGACGGCGAAACCACGGTCAGAACCGAAAGCGGGCGCGTCCGCGTCCGGACCGTGTGGGCGGAGTTGCGGGACGAACTCGACAACTGGGACCCCGAGACGGTCCACGACGAGACCGGCGTCGGCGAGGAGACGTACCAGCGCGTCGCCCGCGAGTTCGCCGAGGCCGACAAGGCGAAGATAATCCAGGGGAAGGGCGTCAACGACTGGTACCACAACGACCTCGGGAACCGCGCGCTCCAGTTGCTCGTCACGCTGACGGGCAACCTCGGCGAGCAGGGGACCGGGCTGGACCACTACGTCGGCCAGGAGAAGATATGGACGTTCCACGGCTGGAAGACGCTGTCGTTCCCGACGGGCAACGTCCGCGGGGTGCCGACGACGCTGTGGACCTACTACCACGCGGGCATCCTCGACAACACCGACGCCGACACGGCCGCGAAGATACGGGAGTCCATCGACGAGGGGTGGATGCCGGTCTACCCCGAGGAGCGCGACGACGGCTCTCGTCCCGACCCGACGACGATGTTCGTCTGGCGCGGCAACTACTTCAACCAGGCGAAGGGGAACGTCGCCGTCGAGGAGGAGCTGTGGCCGAAACTCGACCTCGTCGTCGACATCAACTTCCGGATGGACTCGACGGCGCTGTACTCGGACATCGTGTTGCCGACCGCGAGCCACTACGAGAAACACGACCTCTCGATGACGGACATGCACAGCTACGTGCACCCGTTCACGCCAGCGGTCGAACCGCTCGGCGAGTCGAAGACCGACTGGCAGATATTCCGCGAACTCGCCGCGAAGGTTCAGGAGGTCGCCACCGAGCGCGGCGTCGGGCCGATTTCGGACCGGAAGTTCGACCGCGACATCGACCTCCAGTCCGTCCACGACGACTACGTCCGCGACTGGGAGACCGGCGAGGCCGACGCCCTCGCCGAGGACCGCGCCGCCTGCGAGTACATCCTCGAACACTCCGAGGAGTCGAACCCGTCCGAGAGCGACGACCGGATAACGTTCGCCGACACGGTCGAACAGCCCCAGCGGCTCTTGGCCGCCGGCGACCACTGGACCTCCGACATCGAGGACGGCGAGGCGTACACGCCGTGGAAGGACTTCGTCCAAGACAAGAACCCGTGGCCGACCGTCACCGGCAGACAGCAGTACTACATCGACCACGACTGGTTCCTCGAACTCGGCGAGCAGTTGCCGACCCACAAGGAGGGGCCGACGCAGACGGGCGGCGACTACCCGATGGAGTACAACACGCCCCACGGACGGTGGTCTATCCACTCCACGTGGCGGGACAACGAGAAACTGCTCCGCCTCCAGCGCGGGGAACCGGTGGTCTACCTCCATCCCGAGGACGCCGCCGAACGGGGCATCGAAGACGGCGACACCGTGGAAGTGTTCAACGACCTCGCGTCGGTCGAACTGCAGGCGAAGCTCTACCCGAGCAGCCAGCGCGGCACGGCGCGGATGTACTTCGCCTGGGAGCGGTTCCAGTTCGACGGCGACACGAACTTCAACTCGCTCGTCCCGATGTACATGAAGCCGACGCAGTTGGTCCAGTACCCGGCGGACTCCGGTGAACACCTCTACTTTTTCCCCAACTACTGGGGGCCGACGGGGGTCAACAGCGACGTCCGCGTCGACGTGCGGAAAGGCGGAGGTGACGCCGAATGAGCACCGACGACGGGCCAGCGGCACAGGCCGACGGCGACGGGGTGAACCTCGCCGACGGCGTCGACCACCAGGTCGCCATGGTGATGGACCTGAACAAGTGCATCGGCTGTCAGACCTGCACGGTCGCGTGCAAGTCGCTCTGGACGGAGGGCGGCGGCCGCGACTACATGTACTGGAACAACGTCGAGACGAAGCCCGGCAAGGGCTACCCGCGCGACTGGGAGGACTCCGGCGGCGGCTGGACGGACGCCGAACACACCGAGCGAAACCCCGGCGACATCCCCGACCAAGCGGACTACGGCGACGCGTGGTCGTTCAACCACGAGGAGGTCATGTACAACGGCGGCGACCGGCCGCTGCGTCCCGACAGCGACCCCGAGTGGGGGCCGAACTGGGACGAAGACCAAGGCGCGGGCGAGCATCCGAACTCGTATTACTTCTACCTCCCGCGCATCTGCAACCACTGCACGCACCCGTCCTGCGTGGAAGCGTGCCCGCGGAAGGCCATCTACAAGCGCGAGGAGGACGGCATCGTCCTCATCGACCAGGAGCGCTGCCGCGGCTACCGCTACTGCGTCGAGGGCTGTCCGTACAAGAAGGTGTACTACAACGCGACGCAGAAGACCTCCGAGAAGTGCATCTTCTGTTACCCCCGCATCGAGGGCGAGGGCCCGGACGGCGAGACGTTCGCCCCCGCCTGCGCGGAGGACTGCCCGCCGCAGTTGCGACTCGTCGGGTTCCTCGACGACGAACAGGGGCCGATTCACAAGCTCGTCGAGGAGTACGAGGTCGCGCTCCCGCTGCATCCGGAGTACCAGACGCAGCCGAACGTCTACTACATCCCGCCGTTCGCGCCGCCGCAGCACTCCGAGGACGGCGAGACGGTGGACGTGGACCGCATCCCCCGTAACTACCTCGAAGAGCTGTTCGGCGACCGCGTCCACGAGGCGCTCGACACCATCGAGAAGGAACGCGACAAGGTCGACCGCGGCGGGGAAAGCGAACTCCTCGACATGCTGACCGACACCAACCCGGCCCGGAAGTACCGGTTGGAGGTGTTCGACTGATGCGAGCAACGCGAGCGGAGTCGGGCTCGCCGGGCCTCGCCCCGGGGGTGTTCGACTGATGCGTGAGCGTCGAGCGGTCGCCGTCGGCGCGGTCGCCGTCGTGGCGCTGCTCTTGGCCGCCGCAGTCGCCGGCCCCGCGGCGGTGTCCGCGCGCCCCGCGAACGAGATTCCCGTCGGATCGGTCGCTGCCGACGACCGGCCCCAGCGGCCGACGAGCGAGGCGTGGGACACCGTTCC
Source organism: Haloferax sp. KTX1 (assembly GCF_902410085.1). NCBI lineage: Archaea > Methanobacteriati > Methanobacteriota > Halobacteria > Halobacteriales > Haloferacaceae > Haloferax > Haloferax sp. KTX1. Next base: position 9,196 of record NZ_CABPRH010000005.1, read on the forward strand.
GTCGGTGACCGTCCCGCTGACGAGCGCGCCCAGCGGCGTTCCGAACGCGAGCGACACCTCCGTCGAATCGGTTCGCGTCCAGTCGGCCCGGACCGACGAGCGGTTGTATCTCCGGCTCTCGTGGGCCGACGGAACCGCCGACCGCAACGCCACCGGTCCGCGGTCGTTCCTCGACGCGGCCGCGGTGCAGGTACCGGTCAACACCTCGGTCCGCCCCCCGATTTCGATGGGGAGCACGCGGAACCTGGTGAACGTCTGGTACTGGAGCGCCGACGGCGAGAGCGAGGAACTGCTCGCCGGCGGCCCGGGGTCGACGACCGAGTTCGAACGGACGGCCGTCGAGACGGCGGCGAGCCACGACGACGGCCGCTGGACGGTCGTCATGTCGCGGCCGCTCGACTCGGACGCCGCGAACCGGACCTCGTTCGCCGTCGACAACGACGTGGACGTGGCCTTCGCGGTGTGGAACGGGTCCGAGATGGAGCGTTCCGGCCGGAAATCGGTCAGCGACTGGTATCACTTCCCGTTCGGTCCCGGACCGCAGGGGCCGCCGTACGAGTCGATACTGTGGGCCGTCGCCGGTCTCGCCATCGTCGGCGTCGCGCTCGTGACTATCGAAGCGGTGCGGAAGAACTGAGGACACGACGATGGATACGAACACCCACGCGGAGACGCGAACCGACGACACGAACCGCGACACCAACAGCGATACGAACAACGACACCGACCGAATCGATTCGAGCGCGGTCGACCGACCCGCGGCGGCGCGGGCGGCGATCTATACCGCGCTGGCGACGTTGCTCGACGAGCCCGACGAGCGGCTCCACGAGCGACTCGCCGCCGGGGAAGTCGACGAGACCGTCCGGGGACTCCTCGGTGCGACCGGGCTCTCGGTCGCCCCGCCGGAGCTGACCGTCGAAGACGACTACGAGACGGCGTGTGCCCGGTTCAACGACCTGTTCACGGTCGGCTACGCCGAGTACGCGGACCGAACCGACGGCTCGCTCGACAGCGAGGGGCCGCGAATCTCGCTGTACGAGTCGTCGTACCGCCCCGACGCGGCGTGGAACGACGTGAATCTCGACCTCGCACGCGCGTACGACTACTTCGGGCTCGAAATCGACCCGGAGACCCGTGACAACCACGACTATCTCCCGTACGAACTCCAGTTCGCGGGCTACCTCGCGCGGCTGGAGGCCGCGGCCGACCCGGGCGGCGGGCGGGCCGACGACGCGGCGCGGGCGCGGCTCGATTTCCACGACCGCCACCTCCACGTCGTCGCCGGGGGCTTGGCTGAACGAGCGGCCGACACGCCCGGCTCGGGCCTGTACGGCGAAGTCGCGGACTTCCTCGACCGGTTCGTCGCCGCCGACCAGCGCGCGCTCGCCGCGCGGTTCGAGGGAGGTGACGGCGCATGAGCGGTCGCGGAGTCGAAGATGCGGTCGGTTCGACCTCCCCGTTGGCCGGTATCGCCGCGCTTCGGTCTCGAACGCCCGGGCGAACGTTTCGGATACTGACCGGGGTACTGGCGCTGTGCCCGGTCGCCGCGGTGACGGCGTATCGCGTCGGCCACAACGTTCCCGGCGGCCTCCCGGGGGGCGTCGCGACGCTCGCGGCGGACTGGTCGGGCCTCGCCGTCGTCGGGCCCGCGCTCGCGGCGCTGCTTCTCGCGTCGACCGCCGACGCCGGAGCCGAACGCGTGGGGCTCGCCTTCGTCGGCGGGTTCGGAGTCCTGGCACTCGTGACGGCGGCCGCGGCGTGGCGGCCGGCCGCAATCGGCGTTTCGGTCGGCTTCGCGGTCGTCGCGGCGGACAGGCTCGTCGCGCTCGGACGGAAACGAGAGTGGAACGGAGTCCGACGAGCCGCGCCGGTCGGCCTCGCCGCGGTCGGCGTGGCGACCTCTCTCGCGGCGACCGCCGGCGTGATGCCGGCGACGCTTCGGCCGCTCGGCTCCGGGGTCGCGCTCACCGCGGTCGGCGTCGTCCCGCTCGCTGTCGGCTGGGACCGAACCAGCGCGCTTGCCGGTGTCGCCGCGGGAGCGACTGTGCTTGCAACCGCCGCGAGCGCACCGTACGTCGCGGGGGCGGTACTGCTCGTCGGCGGCGGTGTCGTCGGCGTTCCGGCGGGTCTCGTCGCCTTCGCCGCGGCCGGCGGAACAGCCGGCGTCGTCTCCGCGCTCCGCGACGGTCGGCTCGCCGTCGCACTCGGAGCCGCGTTGTTCTGCGCGGCCGGCGTCCCCGCGACGGTGCTCCGAGCAACCGGGGTCGTCGTCGCGGCCGCGTTGGTCGCGTACGACGGGGGTGAGCGAGCGTGAGAGACGAAGAGGAGGCGACCGACGGACCGCCGGACCCACAGCTACACCCCGAACAGAGCCCCGGATTCGGTGCCGACCCCGCGGGCCTCGAAGACATCGAAGTCGACCGCGACGTGACCATCGGCGAGGCGACGCTCGCCGAACTCGGTGCAAGCGACACGGAGCCCGTCGAGGACCATCCGGTGTCTGACCTGCTTGCGTCGCTCGCCGACGACGACGCGGTCGAGCGTCGTCGGGCCGCACTCGCGCTCGCCGAACGGGAGGGCGACGAGGTCGTCGTTGAGGCGCTGTCCCGCGCGGCGACGACGGACGAAGTCGCCGAAGTGCGGCAGTTCGCCGTGGAGGCGCTGGCGAAACACGGCGGCGACCTCGCGGCCGAGACCGCGCGGGCGCTGACCGACGACCCCGACCCGTGGGTTCGGGCCGAGGCCGTCGTCGCGCTCGACCGCCTGGACCGGGCGGAACACGAAGCGGTCATCGAAGCCGCGCTCGACGACGAGCACCACGCCGCCCGGCGAAACGCGCTCGTCTCGCTTTTCAAACGCCGCGGCGAGGGCGCGTGCGACGCGCTCGTTGCCGCCGCCGACGACCCGAGCGAGCGGGTGCGAGAGTGGGCGGCGCACCTGCTCGGCGGAATCGACAACGACCGGGCGGCCGAGGCGCTGTCCCGGCTCGCCGACGACGAGCGAAGCGTCGTCCGAGAGACGGCGGTCCGGGCCCGCGAAGTCGATTCCGGAAGCTTCCGCCGCCAGTTCACGGGCGTCCTCGACGAGACCGACCGCACTCTCCCCGGCGAAGACGACCTCAATCGAACGCCGAACCTCTGACCATGAGCGAACACGACCCGACGAACCACGACCCGTCGAATAGCGAGCCAGACACCGAGTCCGAGCTTCGAGACCGCGTCGAATCCGCGCTCCGAGCCGTCCGAGACCCCGATGCCGACGTCGACGTCTTCGAGGCCGGGCTGGTCGAATCGATAGCCGTCGACGGGGCGAGCGTGACCGTCCGCGCGGCCGTGTCGGAGTTCGACGACGCGAACGCGACGCGGGTCATGCGCGCGATGGCGCAGGCGGTCCGCGACGTGCCCGCGGTCGAGGGTGCGCACGTCGAGCCCGTCTCGCCGTCGTCCGGCGACGGTGCGACCGGCGTGGACGCGTTCGACACCGTCATCGCCGTCGCCAGTGCCAAGGGCGGCGTCGGGAAATCGACCGTTTCGACCCGCCTGGCGTGCGCACTCGCCGGCGAGCGTCCAGCCGGGCTGTTCGACGCGGACATCCACGGCCCGAACGTTCCCTCGTTGCTCGACGTCGAAGGCCACGTCCACTCGGACGACGGAGGTCACCCGCTGCCCGTCTCGGTGAGGGGCCCCGACGCCTCGCTCGACGTGATGAGCGTCGGATTGATGGAGTCGGGCGCGCCGCTGGCGTGGCGGGGTGCGATGGCGCACGACGCGCTGACCGAACTGTTCGCGGACACCGCCTGGAGCGCCGACGACACGCTCGTGTTGGACCTGCCGCCGGGGACCGGCGACGTGGTCCTGACCACGCTCCAAGAGATTTCCGTCGACGGCGTCGTCGTTGTGACGACGCCCTTCGAGTCGAGCCTGGACGATACGGCGCGGAGCATCGAACTCTTCCGCGACAACGGGGTTCCGGTTCTCGGGGCGGTCGTCAATATGGGCGAGTTCGCCTGTCCCTCCTGCGGCGACACTCACCGGCTCTTCCCCGGCGAGGCCGCCGGCGAACGGCTCGACGCGACGGTGCTCGCCGAACTCCCGTTCTCCCCGCGGTTTCAGGAGACGCCCGTCCCCGGAGACGCCGCACCCGCGTTCGAGACGCTCGCGGAGTCGGTCTCCGAGGCGGCGGCGACCGCGTGGGATGTCGACGCTCCCGACGACGCACTCGACATCCGCGGGGACCCGCCGGAGCGACGGAAGGAGCGGGTCGCAGAACGGTTCACCGCGCTCGCGAGCGGCGAAGCGTTCGCGCTCGTCAGCGACCGCGACCCGACGCCAGTCCGGCGGTTCCTCGGCGGACTGACCGACCACGACCCCGCGGAAATCGACGGGTTCAGCGTCGAACGCCGAACGCCGAACGACTGGCTGTTGACTGCGACGAAACCGTAAGCGAGGTCCGATGGAACGACAGCCACCGGTGACCGGCGTCGTGCTCGCCGGCGGCCGGAGCGAGCGGTTCGGTGAGGAGTGCAAGGCGGCGGCCAGTTTCGATGGACGCCCGCTCGTCGAACGCGTCGTCCGGCGCGTCCGGGCGGCGACGAGGCGTCGACCGATCGTCGCCGCGGGACCGCGCGACAAACGCGCGGCTGTGGACCGCGTACTGAGCGACGCCGACCCCGTGCGGTACGTCGCGGACGCGAACTGGTGTAACGGCCCCGTCGCCGGCCTCTGTGCCGCGCTCGACGCGGTTTCGACCGACCACGCCTTCGTCTGCGGTTGCGATATGCCGCTGTTGTCGGTCGCGGCCGTGTCGTGGCTCATCGACCGTCACGTCGGCTCAGGCGCTGACGCGACGCTCCCGGTCGATTCGGCGGGTCGCCGACAGCCCCTCCACGGAGTTTACCGAACGTCGGCGTTGGCGGCGCGATGCGACCGGCGGCTCGGTTCGAACAGCCTCCGCGCCCTCGTCTCCGAACTCTCGGTCGACCGCGTCGACTCGTCGTCGGTACCCGACTCCCTCTCGCTCGAAGCGTCGATGGCGAACGTGAACACGCGAGCGGAGCTCAGCGGGCTCCGTCAACGGTTTGCCGAGTGAGCTTGCGGCTATTTCTGAGTCAACTGTGTTGTGCTATTAACTCAATATATCTGCCGTGAACATCACCCACGGCCACTCGAAACTGAACAAGAATAGATCGCATGATACAACGAAGACCGCTCGCGATCGATTCCGACAACGGCCTCTTCGGCCGCACCCCAATTCGGCGTTTCTCGGGTGAGCTGTGACAGATGTCTATCAAACGTATATTAGCGACGGACCGCTTAATGAGGACGTCAAACGCCACGCACTCGAAGCCCCTGAACACAACGTTTATTCGTGCGTTACTTGTTGTCAGCTATCATGAAACACGCCCCGGCGGTCTGGGACCCGAACCTCGACGACGGCCGGTATCGGAACCCGGTCATCTACGCGGACTACTCCGACCCCGACGTCGTTCGCGCGGGTGATGACTTCTTCATGACCGCTTCGAGCTTCAACGCCGTCCCCGGACTCCCGATACTCCACTCGCGCGACCTCGTGAACTGGCGACTCATCAATCACGCCATCGACGAGTTACCACCGGATTTCGACCGTCCGCAGCACGGAAACGGCGTCTGGGCGCCCTCGATCAACTACCACGAGGGGACGTTCTACATCTTCTACGGCGACCCCGACCGCGGCGTCTACATGACCGAGACCGACGACCCCCGTGGTCGGTGGTCCGACCTGACGCTCGTGCACGAGGCCGAGGGGTGGATCGACACGGCACCGCTGTGGGACGACGACGGGAACGCGTATCTCGCCCACGCGTTCGCCAAGAGCCGTGCCGGATTCAACAGCGTGCTCAACATCGCCCCGATGGCACCGGACGGGACGCACATCACCGGCGAGAGCAGGCAGGTGTTCGACGGCCACGACGACCACCCGACAATCGAGGGGCCGAAGCTGTACGAGCGGGACGGGAGTTACTACATCTTCGCGCCCGCCGGCGGCGTTAGCGACGGGTGGCAGACGGTCCTTCGCTCGGACGACATCTACGGCCCGTACGACGACCGAGTCGTCCTCGCCCAGGGGGAGACGCCGATTAACGGGCCGCATCAGGGAGCGCTCGTAGGCTTGGACGGCGGCGAAGACTGGTTCGTCCACTTCCAAGAGGCCGACCCGTACGGCCGCATCGTCCACCTTCAGCCGGTCGCTTGGACCGACGGGTGGCCCGTCATCGGCCGCGACGAGGACGGCGATGGGACCGGCGAGCCGGTTCGAACGCACGAAAAACCCGATGTCGCTGCTGAGACGCTTCCGACGATGGTCCCGCAGACCTCCGACGACTTCGAAGCGGCCCGCTTAGGGCTCCAGTGGCAATGGCACGGGAACCCGAAGTTCGGTTGGCACTCGCTCACCCACCGTCCCGGCGCGCTCCGCCTGTTCCGACAGCGTGTCGATGCGTCTGAGAACCTGTGGACCGCCCCGAATCTCCTCCTCCAGAAGTTCCCCGCCCCGGCGTTCACGGCGACGACAGAAGTCCGATGCGGCCTCCAAGAAGAAACCGGACACGGGGGGCTTCTCGTCATGGGCTCCGAGTACGCCTACCTCAGTATCCGCGAGAGCACGGACGGAGTCCGCCTGATACAGGGACGTAACACCAACCCATCGGAGGGCGACCCCGATACGGTCGTCGAACGAGTCCCCCTCCGAGGCTCGTCCGCACGACTGCGGGCGACCGTCGAGGACGGGGGTCGCGTCCAGTTCGCGTACGCGACGGGCGATGCCGGCTTCGAGTCGATTGGAGAGCCGTTTCAAGCCCAGCAGGGGCGCTGGATCGGTGCCAAAATCGGTCTGTTCGTCGCGCGGTCGACCGACTCTGGGGTCGGTGATGGCTACTGCGACTTCGAGTACTTCGAGGTCAGCGACTGAACTGTCTCCAGAGGGGCGCACGTTCTGCGCCTAATATAACGGGAATTTTATCAATAATCTCGGGATGTAGTATCACCACGCAAATATTCTCTCGAAGTGGGGTGTTGCCGGGAACGACGTGTTTCACGTCAGGGGTAAGGGTTATCGGGCAGTGAGACTGGGCGGCCAGAAGCCGAACTCGCACAGCGAATCTGTGGACTCGACGACCGAGAGCGGGATTCGAACATCAGTTGAGACACCGGCGAGTAATCTGTACTATTCCTCCACTACTGTTAGTGCGGAACTCTCCGTCCGAGGTGACCGATTCGGTACCTCCGACCCGTCCGAATCGAGACGCAGAACACGAAGACGAATCTCTAACGCTCCTCCGGGGAAAACAGCGCTATAATGCTAACCGGTTACTGAGTTGCTCACGAGCAGTCACGACCGTGATGACTCCACCAGTCCCGGCAGTTGCCGACTATACTAACAACACCACGGTCGTTGTGCGGTCGGTTCGTCCCCATTGGTATGGAGAGATAATCGACCGGGGCAGGGCGGAGTTCCGAACGACGTCAAATCCGATTCGTTACCGAAATCTGACTAATCATTGTCCGTGCTCTTGTCAGAATTACTTTGTGACTGTTTCGCCGACGAGACCCAGTTGACAAGCGCGTTCGACGACCCCCAGTCTTCCTCGCGCGTGAGTAGGACGGGGCGGCTCTTCTCTAGCTGATACGCGAACCCGATCACGGTCACCAAGGCGAGAAGCGCCATCGGGAGCCCCGCGATGATCGTGAAGTTCTGGAGGATTCCCACGCCGCCGATTATCAGGAGTAGCGACGTGAGAAGCCCGATAATCACGCCCCAGACGAACCGGTTGGCGATCGAGGGGTGCTGTGTTCCCCCGCTGGTGGTGAGGATGGCCAGGCTGATCGTCGCGGAGTCGATGGTCGTAATGAGGAAGGTGAACACGAGCAGTAAGAACAGCACGACGAACAGTTCCCCGAACGGCAGTTGCGCCAGAATCGGATACGTAGCGACCGAGATTCCGTAGGAATCGATGATAGACAGCAGGTCGACCTGCCCCGAGTGCTGGAGCAGCATGGAGTAGCCGCCCATGGTGACGAACCACGGCAGCGTCGCGGCGGTACCGCCGACCATCGCGCCGAAGATGACCTGTTTGAGCGTCCGACCGCGGCTGATGCGCGCGATGAAGATGCCGGTCATCGGGGCGAAGCTAATCCACCACGCCCAGTAGAACACCGTCCACGAACCGACCCACGACTGCCCGCCGCCCACGTTGACGTACAGCGACATATCGACGAAGTTCGCGATGTACTTCCCCATGCCCGCGGTCCCGAGGTTGAATATCGACGCGAACGGCGAGAAGACGAGAATGCAGACGAGGATGAACAGGAAGAGCACCACGTTGAACGTGGACACTCGCTTTATTCCCTTTTCGATTCCCAACACGGCCGAAGCGGTGTAGCCGACCGTCAGCCCCGTCACGAGGGCGATAATCCCGAAGTCACCGACCGACACGCCGTAGTTGTACGACAGTCCGGTGATGAACTGTTGGGCGGCGAGTCCGACCGTAACTGTCGCGCCGCCGGCCGCGGCGACCACGGCGATGACGTCGACGATCTTCAGCCAGGTCTTATCCAAGTTGTTCACGCCCAGAATCGGTACGAACACCGAGGACGGCTTCATCGGGGCGTCCTTGCGATGGACGTAGTACGCGAGCGGGACTGACAGTATCATGTGGTTGACCCACGGCGAGATGCCCCAGTGGAACATCGTGTACTGCATCGCGCCGATCATCGCGCCGACCGATTGTGGTTGCGCGTTGACCAAGGGAGGGACGGTCTCGTAGTGGGACAGCGTCTCTGCGGCCCCCCAGAACACGATTCCGGCCCCGAAGGTCGCCGCGAACACCATCATGATGTACGACCCGTAGCTGAACTCCGGCGGCTCGTCCGGCTTGCCTAATTTAATCTCTCCCCACGGGCTGATCATCACGAACAGGAAGAATATTACGAGCGCGAAAATCAGCGCCTGAAAGTACCACGAGAGGTTCGTCGTGATGACTTCGTTGACGTTCCCGATCACGGTGCTCGACGCTTTCGGATAAAAGGCTAACGCCGAGACGAGAACGCCCGTTAGGAAGACCCCGATCGCGAACACGGGGGTGTCGATCTCGTCGTACAGGTTGGCGATCTCATCGCGGATTGGTGAGCCTGGCATTGGAATAGTTACGTCCGGGTGAAGTTACTGCGCGCTGGCCCGAGTCGGTGGAACATCTTCTGGGTCTTCGCGACTCGGTGGAGTACGCGTTCCGCAGTTCCCACAAACTGCCTGTTAATACCTGACATACACTATGTGTGGTCAGTGTTTATGTATTTAAACCCTTTGAATCTCTACTCAAACTGACGGTCGCGCACAGCGGCCGCCGCCGCGTCGAGACCGCTCAGCGCTCGACTGCGCCGGCCAGCTCCGCGAAGGCGTCGCGGAGAACGGGGGCGTCTTCGGTGAGCGTGACGTACTGGACGCCTGTTTCGAGCCAGTTCCGCGCCTGCGTTGGCGTGTCGGCGTACGTTCCAACGACCGTGCCGGTGTCCCTGGCTTTGCGGACGACGGACCGCATTGTCTCGACGACGTCATCGTGTTGCACGTCGCCGGGGACGCCGAGCGATTGCGAGAGGTCGTACGGTCCCAGAAACAGGACGTCGATACCGTCGACGTCGAGGATGGAATCGACGTTATCAACCGCTTTCACGCCCTCTACCTGCAACGCCAGCACAGTCTCTTCGTTCTGCGTCGATTCGAACTCGGGTCCCCCCTCGTACGTTCCGGCGCGGCCGTAGGGCGAGAGTCCGCGTTCGCCTACCGGGTGGAATTTGGCCGCGTTCACCGCGCGTCGAGCGTCGTCCGCGGTTTCTACCTGTGGGACCTGCACGCCGTCGGCGCCGACGTCCAGGGCCCGCTGGATTTCCCCCGGCGCGTTCTCCCGGACCCTGACGACCGCCGCCCCGCCCTGCGACTGTGCGCCGGCACAGGCGCGCATTGTCGCTTGTGCAGTGGCGGGGCCGTGTTCTTGATCGATGACGACGAAGTCGAACCCCGCCACGGTCGCGATTTCGGAGACCATCATCGAATTCACGATCTGAAACGTGCCGAGGACGGAACCGCCGTCTACGATCCGCTCGCGGAGAGAGCTCCCAGTCATATGAAGAACGTTTCGAGGGCTGAACTATCAATCTGCCGCCGACCGCACTGCATGCACCCGGTGTTTCGCGTGATAGAACACGGCTTGGCGTCATGGGTGCGCCCCGCTCGGCGCTTCGATCGCGCCCGTGGGAGCGACGAACGGTAGCTCCCGCGTCAGTAATCGCGGAGGTTCAACTCGATCCGGTTTCTGACCCGCTTGAGGTGTGTGGGCAGCTCCGTCGTCAACCTCTCACCGACGACCTCCGTCGCGGGCCCCGACGCACTCAGCGCCCCGATGACCGCGTCATCGCCGTTCAGGACCGGAACCCCGACGCACCGCAGCCCCTGTCCGTACTCCTCGTCGTCTACCGAGTATCCTCGCTCGCGTATCTCGGCTAACTCCGTGCGGAGCGTCTCGCGGTCCGTTATCGTGTTTTCCGACCGCTTCGGAAGGCCGTGCCGGTCGAGAATCGATTCGACCCGCCGCTCCGGCAAGTGCGCGAGAAGCGCCTTTCCGGTGGCGGTGCAATGTAGCTCGTGGACTTCGCCGGCCCGCGTCGACAGGCGGATGCGGTCATCGCCTCTCGTCCGGTAGAGGTACACGCCCTTCCCCCGGTCCTCAACACTGATGTTGACGAGTAGTCTGGTCTCCCGGGAGATATCGTCGGCGTGCGGCCGAGCGACCTCGTATATCTCCGTGTTCGTGCGAGCGCTCTCGCCGAGTTCCAGAAACCGGAGGCTGAGTTCGTAGCCCCGATCGCCGTCGACTACGTAGCCGTGTTCGCGGAGCGTGCTCAGGTGGTTGTGCGCCGTGCTCTTCGAGACTCCCGCGTGCGTGGCCACGTCGCTGACGCTCGGGGCCGTCCGCTCTTCCAGCGCTTCGAGTATCGCCAGCAGCGTTTCGTCCGACCGTATCGGCCGGGTCGCTTTCTCGGTCATGTGACTCCTACCGCGTCCAGCCCCTAGAGTGTTTCCCAACCGATAATCGTTCGTTGTAGTCGAACGCCTGTTTGAAAAGTCATCGGCGCTTTCAGTGACGGTTTCTGGCACCTCTCGTGGACTGTTGTTTTAGTACGGACCCCCTTTACAGACATATGTTTGTAACGAAATCGGCGGCCAAACGCTCGCTCGACAGGCACAAACTCGTTCGATGTCGTAGAACGCCCTGGCGGTGTCCCTCGGTCTCGTCGTGTTAGTACCCTGTCGAATGCGGACGCGACGCTCTGCGTGGTCGGGAAAAGTAAAAAACAGCGGGAAGTGCGGGGCGCGTGAACTCGGAACCGGGCTCAGTAGTTGAGATACACCGTCTTCGACGTCGTGAAGAAGTCGAGGCCGGCGTCACCCTGTTCGCGCCACGTCTCGCTCGACGACGACTTCATGCCGCCGAAGGGGACGTGGAGTTCGAGACCGGTCGTCTTCTCGTTGACCTTGACGACGCCGGCTTCGACGTCGTCGGCAAACTGATGGGCCTCGCTGAGGTCCTGCGTGACGATACTGGCGGAGAGGCCGTATTTGGTGTCGTTGGCGAGCGTCACCGCCTCTTCGTAAGAACTCGCGGGGATGACACCCACGACCGGCCCGAAAATCTCTTCCTGTGCGATGCGCATCTCGCTGGAGACGTCCGAGAAGACCGCCGGCTCGACGAAGTAGCCCGACTCGTGGCGCGGTGCTTCGGGGACGGACCCACCGGTTTCGAGAGTCGCTCCCTCCGAGACACCGACGTCGATGTAGTCTAACGTCCCTTCGAGTTCGGATTTACTGACGTGCGGCCCCATGTCGTAGCCGTCCAGTGCTGGCCCGATGCTGATGTCCTCCGCAGCGGCCACGAGTTCGTCGACGAACTCGTCGTAGACGTCCTCGTGGACGATGGCTCGGGACGCCGCGGTACAGGCCTGTCCGGTTCCGCCAAACGCGCCGTCGGAGACGATTTCCGCGGCGGTACTGACGTCGGCGCTCGGCATCACGACCGTCGGGTTCTTCCCGCCCATCTCAAGTTGGATGCGCTTGCCGTCCGCCGCGGCCGTCTCGCCGACCTGCTGTCCCACGACCGTGCTCCCGGTGAAGGAAATCGCGTCGATGTCGTCGTGGGTCGTGAGCGTGCCGCCGACCTTGCTGCCCGAACCGGTAATGACGTTGAGCACGCCGTCCGGAAGACCGGCCTCGTCGAGGCACTTAGCAACTTCGTGTGCGACGGCGGGCGCCCGAGACGCGGGCTTGAGAACGACGGTGTTCCCGGTGACGAGTGCGGGTGCGAGTTTCCACGTCGGGATGGCGATTGGGTAGTTCCACGGCGTAATCAGCCCGACCGTGCCCAGCGGCTCGGTCTTGGTTTCGAGTCGCGTGTCCTGTGAACTCGACGCTTTGACCTCGCCACCCAGGTCCAGCGCCTTCTCGGCGAAGTAGTACAGGATACCGACGGCCCGGCCGACTTCGCCCGTCGCCTCGGGGAGTGCTTTTCCTTCCTCCCGAGCGAGGAGTTCGGCGACCTCGTCGGACCGGGATTCGAGACGCGACGCGGCGCGGCGGAGAATCGCACCGCGCTCGGGCGCTGGGGTGTCTTCCCACGCCGCTTGAGCCGCGACCGCGGCATCCACCGCGTCTCGGGTGTCGTCGGCCGTCGACGACGGGAACTCGCCGATTACGTCGTCCGGGTCCGCGGGGTTCCGCACCTCGAACGTCTCGCCTGATTCAGAGCCTGTCCACTTGCCGTTACAGTAGTTATTGAACGCCGGCATGTACTCTCATTCACAGAACCCTCATTATAATATCTGTCGGTATCGTCAATCCGGGTGCCGTCGCGGCCATCGCGGTCGCTGCGTCTCTCACGAGTTACGCCGGCGGTCTCGGAGTGGCGCGTACCGCTACTCGGTGCCCGTTGGGACGTTGAGCACCGGTACTTCGGAACTGAGCATCACGCGCTGCGTGACGCTTCCGAACAGGGCCTTCCCCGTCGGCGACCTGCGTCGTCCCCCGACGACGATATACCGGGTGTCGACGCTGTCGGCGTACGTCGTGATCTGCTCCGCCGGGTCGCCGACGCGGACGACGTTCTCGATCTCCGCTGTGTCGTGTTCGAGTTCTCCGTCCGCCGCCGCCCGCTCGATAATCTCCGCTCCAACGCGTCTGACCTCGTGGTTCTCGGTGACTGCCTGCCCCTCGACCTCCTTTTCGAGGGTGTCAACGAGGTCCGTACGCTGGAGCACGTGAAGCGAGTGAAGCGGTTCGTCGAGGTCCGCGGCGAGAGCCGACGCCTTCGAGAGTACGGTCGCTGCTCGGTCCGAATCGTCGATTGCGGTCACGATTGCCATATCCACCGTATCGAGGTCAGGTGACTAATCTCCTTGGGAGGCGGTATTGCCCTCCGTCGCTCACTGCGCGAGCAGTATCACTGCGCCGACCGCCAGCGCGATGCCCGCAATCTTGACCTGACCGAGCGACTCCTCCAGGAAGACGACCGCGAGGAGCGTCGTCCCGAGGAGGTACATCCCGCTGATGCTCGTCGCGACGGCGGCGGAGCCCTGACTGAGCGCGAGGTAGTAGCTGATCGTTCCGAGTCCGAGGAACAGTCCGCCCGCGAGCGCGAATCCGATTCCCCTCGTGGAGACGACGACCGGGCCGCCGCGCCAAAGGAGGTACGAGGCGGCGGCCGTGAGCCCGGCGACGTACGTGTAGATGACCGCTTGCTCCGCCGGGAGCGACTTCGTTGCGACCTTGGCGAGAAACGCCCAGCCCGCGTAGAGCGCCATCGACCCGAACGCGAAGATAACTGTCTTCGACATAGCGTGCGTTACCCGTATGTCAGGGACAACCGGTATTGGTTCTTTGGCTGTCCGTGACGGAACTCACCCGGAAGAAAGCCTGCTCACGTCCCTTTCTCCCCCTGGCTCGGCCGGCGTCCGAGGAATGCGTCACTCGTCGGGTCAATCCGACCCCCGGGGGAGGTAGTACCCGCACGTTCTACAGACGAACTCGCTGTCGTGGTACGTCTCGACGGCGACGAGGGTTTCGTCGCAGTTTGGACATCGCATACAGGTCCACGTCGACTCGACAGTAGGTTAAATCTTTATACGACAACTGTCGAATCGAGAGGGACAGCGACCGAGACTCTCGGCGCGTTCGCTTACGCGGACGTCGCGGCCTGCTTAGGCGGCGTCTGTTCTTCGGTCAGCTCGAAGCCGCGCGCTTCCATCATCTCGAAGTACCGCTCGGCGTCCATGCCGCTGGTCTCGGTCACGAAGATTCCGTCTTTGTCCACGGAACCCTCGGCCATGAGCTGAAGCGTCACCGACAGCGGCACGCCGACGTAGCAGCCGTACTCCCGCATCATCGAGATTTCGTTGCCGTCGAAGAACGGGAACGGCTGTTCGAAGTGGTAGACCGCGGTCCCCGCTTCTCCGGCCGCCGTCCCCGTGACTTCCGACGAGAGAATCGTCTGTGGCGTCCACTCCGTCTCGCTGGCGAGTTCCTCGGGAGCCCGCCACTCGGCGTCTCGCTGTCGGCCGGCGCGCTTGACCTGCGACTGGGCGACTTCGAGGGGGTCGACGGTCCCGCCTTCGACCTCGATGGGGTCCGCGTCGAACGCGTCCATCGCGTGGAGCGTCCGCTCGTATTCGGCCCACTCGTCGTGCCAGACGCCGCGGGTGATGATTCGGTCGACGTTCGTCTCCTGTGCGATGGGTGCCTTCGGGAACGTGATGGGTTCGGGATGGGAGATGACGTACGTCTCCTGTTCCCCGATGGGACCGGGGAACTCGAACGTCCGCTCCTGAGAGAACGGCGGGAGGTCGTTGATGACCGCTCCGTCTTCCCAGCGGGCCCGCTCGTCGACGTTCGGGTCGTGTTCGTAGGTAACGGTGTCGGTGAGGCCGGCGGTCGTCTGGCTGAGGAGCCGCCACATCCCCCAGTAGAAGTTCACGTCCTCGACGTCGTCGAACTCGTCGCAGCCGACCATGCCGAGCGCGATCGTGCTGACGAGGCCGCCGTTCGCGAACCACAGCGAACAACCCGCCTCAGCGAACTCGTCGGACCGGCTGAGTACGGCGTCGAAGTCGAAGGCGTTCAGGTCGACACCGGTGAGGTCGCCGACCTCGACGATGGCGTCGAGGACGTTCTCTTCGAACTGGTACGGGAGCCCGTTCACCACGTACGCCGCGTCGTCGAGGACGCGGGCGATGTCGTCCGCGCTCGTCGCGTCCACGGGCTCGAACGTGACGCGGTCGTCGTCGATTAGTTCGACGAGCCGTCGGGCGTTCTTCTCGTCGGCGTCCGCGACGACGATTTCGTCGAAGTCGCTGGTTCGGTACAGGTCGTACACGCAGGCGGAGGTCATCGCTCCGGAACCGCCAAGGACTACGGTCTTACCGCTCATGATACGACTGAACATGCATGATTAACCAACTTAATTCTATGGGGTGTCGGTTCGCCGCAGTCCGCGTCTCCGACGGACCGAACCCCGACCCGTTCCCGTGAATCGGCGAAAGCCGCCCGCTGGTCGTCTCGAAGGACCTACGCTTCTTCCCAGGGCATCGGCTCGTCGTGAATCATCAGACTCGACTCGCGCGTGACGGTCCGCCTCTCCTCGCTGATAGCGTCGATTTCGGCGATGTCTTCGGCTGCGAGCTCTAACTCTCGGGCAGCCCAGTTGTCCGCGACGTGGTCGCCTGTCGCCTTTGGAATGGCCGCGACCCGGTCTTTGCTCAGCAGCCAGGCCAAACTCACCTGCGTCGGTGTCGCGTCGTACTTGTCGGCGATATCGACGAGCGTCGGCACCTCCAGCACGTCGCCTCCGATGAGCGGCCGGTACGCGACCAGCCAGTAGTCGTGTCGCTGGGCGTGTTCGAGCAGGTGCTGTTGCTGCAGGAGCGGGTGCATCTCGACCTGGTGAGCAAATAGGGGTGCGTCAAGGACCCCCATCGCCTCGTCGAGCATCGGTATCGAGTAATTGCTGAGACCGACGTTGTCGATGAGTCCCCGCTCGTGCAGTTCCGTGAACGCCGCCATCGTCTCTTCGACGTCGTAGGCCTTCAGCGGGTAGTGGACGTACAGTAGGTCGATCGTCTCGACGCCGAGCGCGTCCAGGCTCTCTTTCGTGCTTTCGAGTACGCGGTCGTAGCTGAGGTTGCTCGGCCGGACCTTCGTCGCGACGAACACCTCTTCGCGTGGAACGTCCGACTGTCGAATGGCTTCACCGACGTACTCCTCCGTACCGTACTGCTGTGCGGTGTCTACGCATCGATACCCCTCGTCGAGCGCGGTGAGAACGCTGTCGACGCACCGCTGTCGCTGGTCCGGGTACCATGTTCCGATACCCATCTCAAACGTGCTACTATTACTCACGACACCAACTACCAACGAGCGAGGTATAACGCTTTGCCCCTCGGAAGCACCTGACTCCGACCAGGTTGGGACCGAGGCGAAGTTTCTTTGCGGTTGCTTGACGAGGTGTGAGTATGACCGACAGTTCTGACACAGACCGTCCCGACGACGTTCCGCCGTGGTGGGACGAGAACGTGGAGATTCGCGAGGAGCTCGACCTCCCGGGCTACGACGCACCGAAGTTCGAAGACGACGTCTACGTCCACACGGTCGTCGAGGAGCTCGAAGCGAGTCACGGCTGCAACATCCGGCTCGTCGACCCGTCGCCGTCGAAACTGAGCACGTGGCAGATACGGCTCGACGGCGAGCCAATCGAGTCGGTCCACCGGTCGCGCGACAGTAGCGCGAACACCGTCTTCTCTATCACGTCGTCGGCGTTCAAATCCCTCGTCGAGGGCGCGGTCGCCGAGCGAGAGTGACCGCGCGTCTCACTCGGCAATTTTAATTGCCAGCGCCGTGGACCGAAAGATAGCACGCTGCAAGCAGAGCCTGAGACCGGTCGCTCGTCTCGTCACGCTCCGGCGGAGTTCCTCCCGCGGCGCGGGCCGCCTCCCCGACCGTGCGAGCAGTTCGATTCTCGCCCCCGACGGCGGCCGAGATTCACCGACGACCGAGACTCACTGACGACTCACCCAGACACCATGACACTCCCACACCAATGCTAGAGACGTTTCGCGGATACAACGGCAGACAACTGAACCTCCACGCGCTCGGCATCGTCGTGTCGCTCTCCGGTCTGCTCGTCGTCGCACCGATGCTCCCGGAGATAATCGACTACTTCGGCGTCAGCGCGGCCGAGGCCGGCGTGTCCATCTCGTTCATGTGGGCGTGCAACGCCGTCGCGCAGTTCCCCGGCGGTCGGTACTCCGACCGCCTCTCGGCTAGCGTCGTGTTGCTCGGCAGCCAGGGCGTGATGATTCTCGGATTCCTCGTCTTGGCGGCGGCGACGACGTTCCCGGTGTTCGTCGCGGGGCTCGGCCTCATCGGCGCGGGCTACGGGCTGTTCGAACCCGCCGGATTCGTCCTGCTGCAGACTCACTTCGAGGAGAACCGCGGGCGCGCTTTCGGTATCCGAGACGCGGCCGTCAACCTCGGAAGCGCGCTGTCGGCGGTGCTCGCGGTCGCCATCGTCGGGACGTTCTCGTGGCGAGACGCGTTCGTTCCGGTGGTCGTATTGCTGGCGCTCGTCGGGGCCGGCACGCACAGACACAACCGCGGCGAGTACGCCGTCTCGCGCGTGGCGCTCGACCCCAAAGCGGTGTGCTCTCGGCTCTTTCGGGAGCGCGAGACGTACGCCGTCCTCGTCGTCATGTCCGTCTCGATGTTCCTCTGGCAGGGCAGCGCGAGTTTTCTCCCGGCGTATCTGCAGGCGGTGAAGTCGTTCTCGTCGTTCGAGGCGACGGTCGCCTTCGCGAGCATGTTCGTCGTCGGCATGGTGGTGACGCCCGTCGCCGGCGCGCTCAGCGACGCGTGGTCTCCCACCGGGATGGGCGTCGCCGCGATGGGATTCGGCGTCGTCGGGCTCTCGACGCTCGTACTCGTCGACTCCCCCGTCGGCGTCGGGCTCGGACTCGTCGCCTACGCCGTCGCTATCACCGCCATCTGGCCGGTCATGTACGTCTATCTCAGCGACGTGCTGGCGACGGAGACGATCGGCGGCGACCTCGGCGTCCTCAGAACGGTGTACTTCGCCGTCGGCAGTCTCGGCCCCGCGTACATCGGGACCGCCGCCACGCGACTGGGCTACACGTCGGCGTTCGCGAGCCTGCTCGTCGGCTTCGGGCTCGCAGTGATACCGCTGGTGTGGCTCGGGCGACGCTGATTCGAACGGCTCGTCGGGTTCAGGTCTCTTCCATGACGATGGGAGTAAGAGCGTCTACGACCGTCGGCGGTATCGGGGACCGGTTCGATTGGGGCCGCCTCAGGCTTCCGCGGCCGGACCGCCGCTTTGCGTGGTCTGCGTGTCGAGGTTCCGCTCGGCGACGCCGAGAATGGTGTCGAGCGAAATCGCCAACACCGCGCCGGGAATCGCGCCGGCGAGAATCTGCGGCGTGTTGAACAGTTGGATGCCGGTGACGACCCAGTCGCCGAGCCCCCCGGCACCGATGAAGATGGCGAGGTACGCCGTTCCGACGTTCATCACGGTACTGGTCCTGATTCCCGCGAAGATGACCGGGACGGCCAACGGCAGTTGGATCTGACGGAGGATTTCCGAGTCCGTCATCCCCATCCCTTTCGCCGCTCGGATGGTTCCCTCGTCGACGTCTTCGATGCCGGCGATGGTGTTCGTGATGATGGGCAACAGCGCGTACACCCACATCGCGAGCAACGCCGAATTGAAGCCGATACCGACGAACGGGAAGACGAGCGCGATGACGGCCAGCGGTGGGACCGTCTGGGAGATGTTCCCCGACGAGAGGACCCACGTCTTCGTTCGCTCGTTTCGCGTCGCGAGGATACCAGCCGTCACCGCGACGAGTATCGCACCGACCTGCGCGACGAGCACCAAGATGAGGTGTTCGCGCAACAGGTCGACGAACGTGTCGAAGTTGCTGAGCAGGTAGTTCGTCGCCTCGACGAGCAGGTTACTCATGCGCGAGTTCCCCCCGCTGCGACCCGTCACTGTGGTGGAGATGTTCGAGGGTCACCGTCCCGACGACGCTTCCGTCTCGGACGACCGGGAGGTCGTCGCACTCGGATTCGAGCAGCACCGACAGCGCCGTCTCGGCGCTTTGCCCGGGGGCGACGTGCGGCGGTACTCCCGCGCCGTCCGCCGCGGCGGCTTCGAATTCCGGCCGCTCCCGAGCCAGTTCGGAGACGGACTTCCCCACGAGCGAGCTGTCCGTGTCCATGACGTCTTCGACCGGTAGCACCTGCAGTTTCTTCAGGCCGCGGTTCGACCCGATGAAGTCCTCGACGAACTCGTTCGCCGGGTTCTGGAGGATGTTCTCGGGCGTGTCGTACTGGACGACTTCGCCCACGTCGTAAATCGCGATTTTGTCCCCCATCTTCAGCGCCTCGTCGATGTCGTGGGTGACGAACAGAATCGTGGTGTTGATCTGCTCTTGAATCTCGAGGAACTCGTTTTGGAGGTTGTCGCGGGTGATAGGGTCGAGCGCCCCGAACGGCTCGTCCATCAACATCAGGTCCGGGTCGGCCGCGAGGGCGCGGGCGACGCCGACGCGCTGCCGCTGGCCGCCGGACAGCTCGCGCGGGTAGTTCTCCCGGTACTGATCCGGGGGGAGGTCCATGAGCGACAGGAGTTCGTCGACCCGGCTCTCGATGCGGTCTTCGTCCCAGTCTTTCAGCCGCGGGACCGTTCCCACGTTCTCCGCGACGGTCATGTGGTCGAACAGGCCGATGTCTTGGATGACGTAGCCGATGCTTCGCCGAAGACTCGTCTTCTCGACGTTCTGTACGTCTTCGCCCTCGAACCGGACCGTTCCGTCGGTCGGGTCTTCGAGGCGGTTAACGAGCTTCATCGTGGTCGTCTTGCCGCAGCCAGAGGGCCCGACGAGGACTGTCGTCGTCCCCGCTTCGACGCTGAAACTCACACCGTCGAGCGCCACTGTCTGCCCGTACTCTTTCCGAACGTTTTCGAACTCGATTGCGTGTTGACTCATGAGAGTATCCTCCAAATCGCGCGGGTCGGTCGTGCTTGGTCTATCCGCTCTCCGTTACGAAGTCTGAACAGTTGCTCGCTGACCGCGAAGCAGTAATCGAACGCCAGCGTCAGCACCACCAGCACGACGGTCGTGACGACGATCATCGGGATGTTACGCTCGCGAATGCCTTGGAAGATGAAATCTCCCAACCCGCCGGCTCCGACGAACGCTCCGATGGCGGCGACGCCGATGATGATGACGACGGCGTTCCGCAGTCCGGTCATGATGACCGGGAGCGCCATCGGAACCTGAATCTGCCGCAGGCGCTCGATGCGAGTCATGCCCAGGCCTCGACCGGACTGGATGACCGCGTCGTCGACGCCGTTGAGTCCGACGTAGGTGTTCCTGACGAGTGGAAGCTGTGAGTACAACACCAGCGAGACGATGACCGGCGGTTCCCCGATTCCGAAGACGGGGATGAGCAGTCCGAACAGCGCGATGCTCGGCACCGTCATGGCGACGCCAGCGAGCCAGAGAACGACCGTGGCGGCGGTGTCGTTGAACGTTATCAGGACGCCGAGAGAGATACCGATCGGTATCGCGAGCAGCATCGAAATCGCGATGATATCGATGTGCTCCAGCGTCAGCACGAGCAGGTCGCCGGCGTACCGGGAGACGAACGACTGGTACGCTCCGAGCGTGGAGTTCAGCGTCACCGACGTGAGGACGGTGAGGACCGCTTCGAGGGATGTCGTCGATGGCATGTCAGATGAGTCCTTCGGAGCTCAGGTGGTCGCGAGCAATGCTCGCCGGGTCCTTGTCTTCTTCGCTGGCTTCGAGCGCCATCTGTTGCATCTTCTCGGTCGTGACGCTCGGCGCCACCTCGTCTAGCGTCTCCTTGACGACGGGATTCTCCTCGACGGCAGTCTGCTGTATCATCGGGACGATCCAGTACTTCGAGAAGTGCCCCTTGTCGTCGTCGAGGATGCGCAGGTCGTACTTGTATATCTGCGGCTGCGTCTGCCAGCCCGACGTTGCGACGGCCTGACCGTCGTTGAGAATCTGGTAGTTCAGGCCGCCGTAGCCGACTTTCCGGAGTTTCACCTGGTCCCACGCGGACTGGTCGATGCCGTAGTCGTCGATGAGGGCAGGGAGACCGTCCTCTCGTTCCGCGTATTCCGTGTAGGACACGAACGTCATGTCCGTGTTCCCGTCGTTGACGTACGAGGCGAAGTCGCTGATCGTTTCGATGCCGTGTTCTTCTGCCCAGTCGGGCCGGGCGACGATAGTCCACGACGCGTCAGCCCCCGTGGGTTCGGTCAGCGTCAGTCCCCACTCGTCTTCGGCGGCGCTTTTCGACTCGGTGTATATTTTCTCGCCGTCGGGAATGACGTTCGACTTCCCGAGAATCTGGTGCCAGAGCGTTCCGGTGTACGTCCAGTAGCAGTCGATCTCGTCGTTCTTGAGCGCGTTGAAGCACTGGGAGGTGCCGCCGAGTCCCGTCTCGTCGTTGACCGTCAGGTCGGTGTTCTCCCGGAGTGCGGCAATCGCCATGTGTCCGAGAATCTCCTGTTCCGCGAACTGCTTCGAACCGATAGTGATGCTGTCGCCGCTACCGCCGCCGTCTACGATACTGGAACAGCCCGCCATGCTTGCGATACCGATTGCTCCCGCTGACTGAAGGAACGCTCTCCTACTGTTGTGCATGATTCATCCTGACAAACAGTGTTGGGGGTATTTATAATTTATCCTCAGACAGTTTTTGCCGTCCGAACTGGTCGAACCCTACGCGTCCTAGATGATGTATGCTCGGATATCCAGAAACAGCATCTATGTAACATAAATGCCCGCTCTCGCCTCCGACCAGCGGATCGGAGCAGCGCCGGACGACCTCGGAAGCCGGTCTCGCGGGAGCGGGTTCGCTCACGGCCGCAATCCCGTCTCTCCGAGCGACTGAGTAGCGTGCTGCTCCGTGCTCACCCATTCGGGGTCGCGCCGTCGTCCTTGGCAGGCTGTTATGGGACGCTCCGCTGTCGTCTCAAAAACGCCTAGAACGTCTCGTGTTCCTCGTAGGCGTCGAACGCCCCGACGCCGTCTTCGAGGGCGGCGCGGACGGCGTCTTCGGACGACGCCATCTCGTGGGCGTCCTCGGCGACGTCCTCGGCGATTTCCTGGGGAACGACGACGACGCCGTCGCCGTCGCCGACGACGATGTCGCCGGGTGAGACTTCGACCCCGCCGACCACGGCGTCGGTCCCCCAGTCGAGCAACTCCCAGCGGAAGATACAGTCCACGGGGGTGGTGTAGCGATTGAACACGGGGAAGCCGCGCTCTCGGATGACGCTCGTGTCGCGGACGCCGCCGTCGATGACGGCACCGGCCACGCCCGACGGTTGGAGCGAGGTCACTTCGAGCTCGCCGAGGTGGGCCGAGTTCGTGTCGTTTGTGTCGTAGATCATGACGCCGTCTTTGGGGACGTCCTCGTGCATTTCGAGGAAGCGCTTGAGCACCTCGTCGGCGTTGACGCTTCGGTTCGGTCGCCCGACGATGGGGAACGCGCTTCCGACCACGGTCATGCCGTCGTCGAGCGGCGTAATTTCGGGGTCGAGCGTCTGCTCTTCGTACCCGTACTCGTGCATCACGTCTGCCACCGCCGGCGTGTACAGGTCTTCGTATTTGGCGAGCAGTTCCTTGTCGACTTCTCGTCTTCTTTCCGTAGTGGATTGATTGCTCATCGGTTTGGGTTGGTGTGGTGTGGTTGGTGGGTGTGGTGTTCGGATAGCGATTACAGCGTGACGACGACGTAGCCGGACTCGTTGCGAACGGGAATTGACCGGAGTTTACAGCCGTCGTCGACGAGACAGTCGCCGGTCGTAGCGTCGAACTCCCAGCCGTGCCACGGACAGCTGAGAATCTCTCCTTCTCGGCACCACTCAAGTTCGGTCGTGAGCGTGTCCCGGTCGTGTTCAGCTTCGACGGTTCCGCTCACCATCCCCTCACAGAGGGGGCCGCCCTGGTGAGCACACCAGTTCGGGTAGGCGTACAGCTCGCCGTCGATGTTGAACACGCCGATCTCTTTTCCATTCAGGAGCGCGATGACGCGCTCACCGTCGGTGAGTTCATCGGACCGCGCGACGACGTGCTCGTCGTCGTCGAGCGGCAGATTCTGTGCATTCTGGCTCATGAGACGTCGATGTCGAAGACTTCTGCCGAGTTTCCGTACAACACCTTGTTACGGTCTTCCTCGGAGAAGTTGCCGAGGTACTTCAGCAGCGCTTCCGTGTTGTCGATGTCGAAGTGGGGGTGGTCCGTCGCGAACATGAGCACGTCGCCACCCCACATCTCGACGAGCTGTTTCATCATGACGGGGTCGTTCGGCTCGTCGAGCGGTTGCGTGGCGAAATAGAACTGGTCGCGAACGTACTCCTCCGGCGTCTTCTCCAGCAGCGGGACCTCGCTCCGGCGCTGCTTGTACTCCCGGTTCAGACGGAAGATGAGCGAGAGCCACGCGATGCCCGCCTCCTGGAACACGAAGTCGACGTCGGGGAACTTCGCCGGTGTCCCGTTCTCGAAGAGACTCGTCAGCGTCAGGAACTGGGAGTAGACGTGTGCGAGCGCGTGGTTCGCCATGTACGTCTGTAGTTCGTGCTGGAGCGTGGGGAAGTCGAGAGCGAGCCCCGGAGCGGCCGCCCCGTGGAAGACGACGGGGAGGTCGTTGTCCTCGGCCGCACGGTAAATCGGGTCGTACTTCTCGTCGCCGAGTGGCGTCTTCGTCCCCGTCGAGTTCAGGAACACGCCGCAGATCTGGTCCTCGCTGGCGAAGCGGTCGATCTCTTCTGCGGCGGCCGACGGGTCGTGTGGGACGACCGACGCCAGGCCGTAGATGTTGTCGTGGCCGTCGAGGAAGCGCTCGACGAGCACCTTGTTTGCAGCCTCGTTGATTGCCACCGCCTTGTCCGTCTGCCGAACCATGTTGAGTTCCGGCAGCATATTGACGATGGGATAGTCGACGTGGAACTCCTTCGAAAGGATATCGTCGATGTCCTCTTTCGGCTCCGTCACCTGCATTAGCTCTGTCGGGAGCTTCCCACTCAGGTCACGGTTGTAATTGTCCGTCGGGTACATCCCGTCGTACGAGGACGTCCCCGGCTGAAGGTAGTACTCGATTTCCCGCTTGTACGGTTCGTCGAGGTGTTTCAGTAGGTCCCGTTGGATTTCCTCGTTTCTGAAGGACGTGTGAACGTCCATGTCGATGACCGGCACTTCCTTGAGCTGGTCTGCGAGGGGGTTTGACCTGGCTTGCTCACTACGTTCGGCGAGTCGTTTGCTTTGGTCAGCCATACGACTCCAATGTCGAATACAATCGTTATAAATGTTCTCCTCAAACAGGGCACCCGAGACGCCCCCGAAGCGTTTCATCACACGAAACAGCACCGTTTTCGGGCGATTAGTACGTTCCCTCGGTCCGCGTGATGTTGAGACTGATGACGTTCGCCGCACTCTTGACGGCTTCTGCGAGCGTTTCGCGGTAGTACTCTCCGGTGAATTTCATCGCCGGCCCGGAGACGCTGATTGCGCCGAGCGCGCGGTCGTCCTTGTCGAGAATCGGGGAGGCGACGCACCGAAGCCCCTTCTCGTACTCTTCGAGGTCCAACGCGAGTTGGCGTTCGCGAACCGTTTCGAGGCTTTCTTCGAGCTCCGCGCGGTCCGTGATGGTGTTTTCGGTGTATCTCGTCAGACCGTGAACGTCCACGAATTCGTCTAACACCGACTCCGGCGAGAAGGCGAGTATCGCCTTTCCCGTCGCGGAGCAGTGGAGGTCGTGGTACTCGCCGGCGGCCGTCGAAAACCGCACCTCCTGCTCGCTTTGAGTTCGGTAGAGATAGACGCCTCGGGCGTGTTCTACGGTCGATAAGTTGGTTAGTTCTCCCGTCTCGTTGGCGACTTTGTCCGCTTCCGGGCGACCGAACGAGAACAACGGCCCGCGGTTTCGTGCGACCTCCCCCAGTCTGAGGAACCGCAGCCCCAGGTAGTACTGATCTCCGTCCTTGACGATGAAGCCCTGCTGACGGAGCGTACTGAGGTGATTGTGGACTGTACTTTTCGTGATTCCCGTTTCGTCGGCGATGTCTTGGATGCGCCCTCCGCCCAGCTCCTCCAGTCCGTTGAGGATTTCGAGGAGTGTCAGGTCGGAGTTAATGGGGTTTTTTGCCTCGTGTGGCATACGTTGACGTCTATTTCGGAGGGACTTCATTGTTTCGTATCACGAAATCTGGCGTATCGTGTTCTGAGATACCAGTTCGAACCACGCTTGCGTACGGTTGTGTTAGTCCTCAGGCGAGCAACCTAATCGGAACCGGTTTGAGGTTTCTGTGGGTCAGCCCCCGTCTGCCAACGCACCCGTTTCGTCTCACAAAACGCCCGGTTCGCTATCTACGTTCGACACCTTCGGACGAGTGACGTCGGTCCGAAGTCGCGCTCCGAGGTACTGCCGCGACGGATAGCCGTGTGGTTACCCGCAGCAGCCGGGATTGGGATTACATTAGTACATCTGTAATCTTCTGAGTGCCGCGTACCACCAGTGGCATTCGGGCGGCATGACCCCTCGCTATCGCACCGATATTCGAACGACATATACGAAATAATTCTATTACAAAAAATTTATAGACATTTCACGCTATGATCTACTCACTCTGATCTATCCTGAGATCCCTCCTCACACCTAATTGTTGAGACGTACTCTATAACGGATCTATAATTGCTGTATTCGCACCTCAAATCTTATTTAATCGACGAGCAGGGTTATACTGGTGTATTTACTGTTCTAGTGTGAAATTGCTTCTCAGCTGTTTCTCTTTCGATCGCTATCCAACCTAACTCGCAGAGATAGTATCGAACACTCCTGTTTACGTGCGCTCGCCATTGATCACTTACTGCTGTCCGAGTTCGATGCCTCATCGACGACCTGCCATAGATATATTATCTAATTCTTATGCTTCCTGTTTCGTCTCAATATTATATGACTATTCACTCGGGGCGACTCCCTAACGGTTCGTCGCGTGAACGGCGCGCTTCCAACGGCCATTGGGCTCCAAACGGCCGGCGAGTGAATCGGGACCAGCAGTCGTCAACAGTATCACGGCCAAGAGCACGGTCTGACGGTCGATATCGAACCGCTGGTCAGCGCGAACGCGACCGGCCGAATCGACGCCTCGGCCACGGCGAGCGCCGCGAGCTACCCCCGACTCTCCGGGGCCGGACTCACTTCGTCCACGCTATCGCCCACTGCGTCACCACACGGCAAAAGGAATATAACGGTAATTCTCTTCGGTACAAGCATGCGAACCTGCGAGCTCACAGCTGTTAGTGAATTCACACTTGTCGAGCGAGACCTCCCGACAATCGGTCCCGACGAAGTGCTGGTTCGAATCGACCGCGTCGGCATCTGCGGGTCCGACTTACACTACTTCCAACACGGCGAAAACGGAGGCAACGTCGTCGAGTTCCCCCACGTTCTCGGTCACGAGGCCGCCGGCACCGTCGTTGAGGTGGGAGACGAAGTCTCCCGCGTCGGTCCCGACGACCGCGTGGCAATCGAACCCGGTCTCCCGTGCGGAGAGTGCGAGTACTGCGCCGGCGACGACACCTACCACCTCTGCGAGGACATGGAGTACATGTCTTCCCCGCCGGTCGAGGGCGCGCTGACCGAGTACGTCGCGTGGCCCGCCGAGTACCTGTACGCGCTTCCGGACTCGGTGTCGCTCCGCGAAGGGGCGCTCGCGGAGCCGCTGAGCGTCGCGATGCACGCCTGTCAGCGCGGCGGCGTCTCCGACGGGGACACGGTGTTGGTCACCGGCGGCGGCCCCATCGGTCAACTCGTCTCAGAGGTTGCGATGGCCCGCGGAGCCGAGACGGTCGTCTTGACCGACGTCGTCCCCGAAAAGCTCGAACTCGCGGAGTCCCGCGGCGTCGACTACGCGGTCGACGTGACGGAGTCCGACCCCGTCGAGACGATTCGCGAACACGTCCACGAACGCGGCGTCGACGTGGTTCTCGAAAGCTCCGGCTTCGGCGGCGCTATCGAGACGACGACCGAGGCCGTCAAACGCGGCGGCACCGTCGTCTTCGTCGGCATCCCGCTCGAACCCGAGTTCCCCACCGACATCGTCGAGACAATCGGCCAGGAGTACGACCTGAAGGGGTCGTTCAGATTCAGTAACACCTACCCGGCGGCCATCGAGGGAATCGAGACGGGCCGGTTCGACGTGGACAGTATCGTGACCTTCGAGTCGTCGTTCGAGGACACGCAGGCCGCCTTCGACCGCGCGGCCGAGCCCGAAGAAGTAAAAGGCGTAATCCGCGTCAGCGACGAGCTATAGCGCGTTGTCGTTGTAGCCGCCGTCGACGGTGATGACCGCGCCCGTCGTGAACGACGCCGCGTCGCTGGCGAGGTAGACGGCCGCGCCCGCGATTTCGTCCGGCGTCGCGACGCGCTCCATCGGCGTTCCCTCGTCTATCTTCTCTCGCAGTTCGGTTCCCTCGTTGAAGCCGTCGCCGGCGAGCGGGGTCTTGACGAATCCCGGCTCGATGGCGTTGACGCGCACGTCGGGCGCGAGGTCGGCCGCGGCGGCGCGCGTGAGCCCGTTCACGCCGCTCTTTGCGGCGCAGTAGGCCGGGCGCTCCTCGCGGGCCTGTTTTGCGGACATCGAGGAGATGTTCACGATGCTTCCCGACTCCATCTCTCGGCCGAAGACGCGGCACGCCCGAAAGACGCCAGTCAGGTTCACGTCGATGTCCTGGTTCCACTGGTCGTCGCTCATCTCGGAGACGGACGCTCTTGCGACCGACCCCGCCGAGTTCACGAGGATATCGACGTCGCCGATGGCGTCGCTGGCGACCTCGTAGAGGTTCTCTATCGACTCGTTGTCTCGAACGTCGCACGTCACCTCGGCGGTCTCTGCGCCGCGAGCGCGGAGCTCCTCGGCGGTCTCCTCGACGGCGTCAGCGCTGCGGCTCGTCGCCACAACGTCGGCACCGTCGTCGGCGAAGGCGAGCGCGATGGCTCGCCCGATGCCGCTCGTACCGCCGATGACGACCGCGGCGCTATCCGATACGGTAACCGTGGGTGATGTCTCAACCATACTCGATTCGACCGGCCATGGCATGCTAACTCTTGCGGTCGACAGACGAACCCGCGGCGCGAACCGCTCTCGTACTCCCGTCTGCGCGCCGTCGGTGGTCGGTCTAAAAAGAACGTGGAGCGCCGCTCAGGCGAGCCCTATCGCGCGGGGCAGCCAGAGGACGAGCTCGGGGAAGACGATAATCGACAGGAGGGTGAACAAAAGCGGCAGGTAGAACGGGACCATGTGCCGGGTGATCCGTTCGAGCGAGACGCCGGTGACGGCGTTGAGCACGAACAGGATGACGCCGAACGGCGGCGTGAGCAGGCCGATCATCAGCGTGACGATCATCACGACGCCGAAGTGAATCGGGCTGATTGCGGTCTGCTCGACGATGGGCAGGAACACCGGCGTGAGGATGGTGATTGCCGCAATCGTCTCCAGCATCAGTCCGACGATGAACAGGACGCCGGCGATGAGCAACATGAGCACGAGCGGGTCAGTCGAGACGCCCGTAATCGCCTGTGCGAGAATCTCAGGGAGCTGTGCGCGCCGGATGAGAAAGCCGTACAGGGACGCCGCCGCGACGATGAACGTGAGCGTCGCGGTGTGAGTCATCCCCTCGTCGAACGACGCGACGAGTTCCTCCCGCGAGAGGCCGTCGTAGAAGACGGTCCCGATGATGAGCGTGTAGAACAGCGCGACTGCGCCAGCCTCGGTCGCGGTGAACCACCCGCCCAGTATCCCGCCGATGATGAGCGCCGGGGTCCCGAGTGCGGGGAGCGCCCGGTAACACGTCCGTCCGATTTCGCCGAGCGACCACCAGTCGCCTTTCTCGTAGCCGTTCCGATGGGCGTAGAAACTACACAGCGCCATCAGTCCGACGCCCATCACCAGCCCCGGGACGAGTCCGGCGATGAACAGCGTGCCAATCGAGACCTGCGCGAGGATCCCGTAGATGATGAGCGGGACGCTCGGCGGGATAATCGGGCCGATGATGGACGACGACCCGGTGACGGCGACGCTGAACCCCTGGTCGTATCCCTCCTCGCGCATCGCGCGGTACTCGATGGCTCCGAGGCCCGCGGCGTCCGCCGCGGCGGTCCCCGTCATTCCGGAGAAGATGATACTGGCGACGATGTTGACGTGGGCGAGCCCGCCGCGAATCGGGCCGACGATGGCCTTCGCGAAGTCGAAGATGACGTCGGTCAGGCCGAGTTTGTTCATCAACAGCCCCGTCTGGAGGAACAGCGGAATCGCCAGCAGCACGAAGGAGTTGGTCCCGGAGACCATCGTCTGGGCGACCAGAAGCGGCTCGAACGGAATCGACGTGGTCCACATGAGGATGAGACTGGTCAGCCCCAGCGCGTACACGACGGGTACCTCGAACAGGTACAGTACGAGCAGGACGCCGATGAACAGGCCGAGCAGGACGACGTCGGCCATTAGCGGCACCCCTCTTGGAGCGGGCGCATCTCGGTGGCGGGTCGGCGTTCAGTCTGCATTTTCGTCTTCTCCTTTGATGTCCTCGATGATCGTTTCGGGCTCGACGGCGACGAGCCACAGGTCGCGAAGCGCGTAGATGCCGATACAGATACCGCCGACGACGGCGGGGACGTACAGCCACGCTTCGGTGAACGGCGGGTGCGACGGGAGCGCTCCCATGCCGAATCCCCGGTTTTGCAGGTACAGCGGGTACGCTCCCGAGACCATGACGCCGACGAACGCGAGGATGAGGAGCGTCCGGAGGCCGGTCAGCACCCGGATGACGCCGTCGGAGAGCCGCGAGACGAGGAGGTCGAGCGAGATGTGCTGTCGCTTTCGACTGGCGACCGCCGCACCGAAGAACGTGATGGACACGAGCAGCATCTGCGAGAGGTTGACCGTCCACGGGAGGCTCGACCCGAGTATCGAACCCAAGACCCAGCGGGTCAGAATCTGCAACCCGACGACGAGTATCATCAGCACGTAGAGTGCCAACGCGATGGACGTGACCAGCCCGTCGAAAAGCCGGCCGAGTTTCGTTGCGAGGTTTACTTCTTCCATGGGTGCTCTACGAGTAAGCGTCCGCTCAAATGTTTCGCACTTCTTCGAGCGACGGTTCCCAGTTATTCTCGAACTGCGTCTGGAGCGGCTCCTTCGCCGCCTCTAACCACGCGTCGCGGTCGGGTTCGACCACGTTCATCCCCTGTTCTTTCAGCGCTTCGATGGCCTGGGACTCCGATTCGGCGATGCTGCTGCTGAGGTCTTGGATGCTCGACGTCAGCGAGTCGACCATCGTCGTCTGGTCCTCGTCGGAGATGTTCGATAGCGCCTGCGTGCCGAGCGTGAACCAGCCCGTCGACGCGAGGTGCTTGGTCAGCGTGTAGTACTCCTGCACCTCGTACAGCGAGGACGACCGGACGGTCTCGGCGGGGTTCTCTTGGGCGTCAACGACGCCCTGCTGCAGCGCGCTGTAGAGCTCGTCGAACGCGACGGTCGTCGGACTCGCGCCGATACCGCTCCAGATGTTCACCCACGGGGTGAGGTCGGGTACCCGCAGGTTGACACCCTGAATGTCCTCGGGCGTCTCGAAGGCCTTGTTCCCGCTCGTGTGCCGGTAGCCGCGGTACACCGGCTCGTTCACGAGCATCTGTTTACCCTGCTCGCGGAGACGCTGTCGACCGTCGTCGAAGAACTCCGTCTGGAAGGCGCGTCGCTGCTGTTCCCAGCCTTCGAAGACGAACGGCGACTCGACCCAGAAGTTCTTGGGGTCGTAGTCGATGACCCAGCGCGTCCCGATGATGGTCCCGTCGATGGAGCCGATCTGCGTCTGCTCCATGACCTCCTTTTCGCCACCGAAGGACTCCTCGATGGTGATGGCGACCCGCCCGTCCGTCTCCGCTTCGACGGAGGACGCCCACTCCTTGGCCATCTCGTTGATGACGTGCCCGCTGGGGAAGACGCTCCCGATAATGAGCGATTGGCTCTGACCGCCGCCACCGCTCTCCGTCGTGTCGGTGTCTGAGCCGCCTGACTCGGTCATACCGTCGTTTCCGGAGTCGGAACCGCCGCCCATGCAGCCAGCCATCGATGCGATTGCCCCGGTGCCAGTAAGTAGCCCGAGCTGTTCCATGAAGCTCCGTCGGCTTTGTCTACGCATACCATTCACAACGATTCTACACTGGTACTTATATCTATCGCAATAATTCATTTTAATAATATATCATAGGAGAGGCGTCACCTGCTCGGGGTAGTTCGACTCGTCACTCGCCGCAGTCGCCGGCACTCTCCGGTCAAGTCGAGGCAAGGCGAGGTCGACCGGCCGGGCGACAGTTACTGTCCGCGTTCGATGAGGCCCTTCATGTAGCCGATTGCGAACAGCCGGCCCATGTCGGTGTACCCCGCGTGCGCTTCCGCTCGGTCCTCCTCGCCGAGCATCTTGGGGACGTGGTCGGGGCGAATCGCGCCGTCGAAGCCGACGTCTTGGTACGCTTCCATCGCCGCCGCCATGTCCGTGGGTCCGTCGTCGTGCCACGTCTCCACGAACGACTCGGGCGACCCTTCGACGTCGCGGAAGTGAACGAAGTGAACCCGCTCTCCGAGGCGTCGAATCGCCGACGGGACGTCTTCGCCCATCGCGGCGAAGTTCCCCTGGCAGAACGTGACGCCGTGGTTGGGGCTCTCGTGGAGTTCCAAGGCGCGCTCGTACCGTTCGAGCGACGTGACGAGGCGGGGAACTCCCCGAAGCTCCTCGACCGGCGGGTCGTCGGGGTGCAGCGCCATCTTGACGCCCGCCTCCTCGGCGACCGGCACGACCTCGTCCAGGAAGTACTGGAGGTTGTCCCACAGTTCCTCCTCGGTGATGCCCGCCGCGGGGTGGTCCTCGGCCCGCTCCAGCCACTCGTGGTCGTACCCGGTGACGAGC
The DNA here is from genome assembly GCF_902410085.1 of Haloferax sp. KTX1. Classification (NCBI taxonomy): domain Archaea; kingdom Methanobacteriati; phylum Methanobacteriota; class Halobacteria; order Halobacteriales; family Haloferacaceae; genus Haloferax; species Haloferax sp. KTX1. The sequence continues at coordinate 41,337 of NZ_CABPRH010000005.1, forward strand.
GAGTCACCGCGGTCCGGAATCGAATCGGAGGTTCTGATGACGCCGACGGGGTTTTCAGTCCACACCCAGCAGTACACGTCGATGCCGAGGCGTCCCATGTTCCGAAGCAGTCGTTTCACCGTCTCGATCTCCTCGTCTCGACCCTCCTGACCGAGAACCGTTCGCTCCATGGGCGGGCGGTCCTCGACGACGTCCAGCGAGAATCCGTGGTCTGCGAAGCGGTTTCGAGTTTCGAGTAGCGTCTCGTACTCCCACCACTCGTCGACGCCCCAGAACCGTACGACGGCGCTTTCGACGCCGAGTTGCTTGGCGAGGGTCCACCGTCTGTCCGGGGAGGGAGGCAGCATCACTGCTGGATTCATACACTCACATTCCAGACTCACTCCGACTAAAAGCGTTTCGCACAGATGACGGCGGTGCCGTCAACCGAAACCTACGAATCGACGTCGACAGCGCCTCTCTCACCAGTTCTATGTCTATAACGTATCTTCGTGGGATTGTGTTCCACTCATAGTGGAACGGGTTCGTTGAACTCGGTGAAACGACCGGGTGGACTGCGCTCAGTCGTACGCGTACTTGACCTCGATAACGTTCTTCCGGTCTCTGAGCGCTGGGAACAGCTCGTCCACGATTCGGTCGTCGTTGAACCGCTCTTTCGGTCCGGAAAGCGACACCGCGCCGATGACCGTCCCGTCGCTGACGAGCGGGACCGCGATGGAGCGAATCCCGTCTCTCCGCTCTTCGTCTTCGAGCGCGTAACCCCGCTCCCGTATCGCCTCAAGTTCTTCGAGGAGCGCGTCTCGGTCGCTGATCGTGTGGTCGGTCTTCGCCGGGAGTCCGTACTCGTCGACGATTTCGGTCACCCGCTCGCCGGGGAGTTCCGCGAGAATCGCCTTTCCGAGCGCGGTCCAATGCATGTGCGTGAACTCGCCGATCGGCGCGTTGTCGTACACCGCCTTGTCGCCCTCGGCCTGGTAGACGATGACCCGCTGTCCGTTCTCTTCGACGCCGAGATTCGCCACCTCGCCGGTCGACTCCGCGAGGTCCTTGATTTCGGACCGCGACGCGTCGTACACGTCTAAGCGCCCCCGGGTGACGCTTCCATCGCGGAGGAACCGAAGACCGAGCCGGTACCCGTGTTCGTCCTTGACGACGTACCCCGCCGCTTCGAGGGTTTTCAGATGCACGTGCGCGGTACTGGTCGGCACCCCGAGCGCGTCCGCGACATCGTTAATCCGCACCGTCCCTTGCTCTCGCAGAACCCCGATTACCCGGTACGAGCGCATGACCGCCTTTACGCGCTTACCACCGTCTTCGCTTTCGTTGGGTGCCATAGTTCGCCTTTCGGAGCGGGATAGATAAATTCTACTGATGGTGGAAGCGTCCCACGAAGCCGGGAGCTACCGCGACCGACGCCGTCGAACGTGGGTTTCCCCTCACTGCCGTCGTACCGGTACCGTCGGGCGTCTCTCCGATGATTGACGAATGTTCACAATTAATCCGAATCGGTGGGAGATTCGACGCGATAACTTCGATTCCCGCTCAATTAGACACGTGTGCTCACGCGGCGCACCGGGTACGGAGCCGATCGCTCGCATCGCTTGCCTCTACTATTAGTAGAACTGCGGTCCACCGCGGACAGCCCGACTCAGCCACCGACTTCCGTTCCGGGAGGGTTCACCAGCACGAAACGGACCGACGGTGCACGCGAACTCCGCCGCTCGCGTCCCGATGACACGCCGGTCCCTACGACGTCGCTTCGGATGGGGCCGGCCGTGCATAACAGGCCTACCCGTGTAACTCATGGGTGGCTCCGGGCATCCGCTTGAGTAATTCGTTTTCAGCGAGTTGTAATTACAGAACTATGTCTGTCACGGGTAACCGTCTTGAGCCGTCAATTCGGGGTCACTGCGCCCGAAGTCGTCGGTACGTGTCCGGGAGCTCCTGCGGATTCTCGCCGGACAGGCGGACGACGACGTGGTCGGTACACCGACCGGCGTAGGCGTGGAGCCTGCGAACGAGTGCGGCGTCGATGACCTCCCGTCCGGCAGCGACCGAACGTCGGTGCAGCCAAGCGGTGTCGCGACCGCAATGACCCTGAAATATGATATATGTGTCGACTCTGTATGAATACTAGAGAATCATACATTTTGTCGATACTACTGTCTAGTTAGCCCCCTGAAATGGCGTTCCTCCGTCGAACGACTGATGTGGTCGTTGGAGGGGTAGTGATGAGTAACTACTGCAAGAAACTGGCGGGCGCTCAGCCGACTGCTCTCCCGTGAATTGTGGAAACGGTCAACTCCCATTTTGAACGTGTGAATCGATTTTAATCAGATTTCGGTCTGTGTAGCCACCCGGACAACTTTCCTCTAATCGAAAGAATGTAGTCTGATACTCGGTGGTGCTATCCGGAAACGCCGTCTCTGAACAGTCGTGTTTCTCACGACTCCGTGGAGAACCGCAGCCATCGAATCAGTCCCATGACGCTCGGACAGCGCAACGTCAAGGACCACTTTCGAACCGATATATATTGTAGTTTAAGTACAAGACTCTCGCTATCGATCTTGACGCCGGTTTCGTCGACCGCGACCCGCCTTAGCTGCGTCTTCGGCGGGTTAGACATGTTGTCAGCTACCCGCCGTACCTACTGTCGGGTCGCCTGAAACGAACTATGCCGAGAAGCCGAAAAATCACTTCTGTCTCTCTAAGTGAAAGGCCTCGATACGTGGAAAATGTCAATTATCACATTTTCGTTCACTTGTTCCTCCACAGCGGGGCACTTGTCACTGAGTGCTCTATGTCCGTCTTCCTCCCCGAGATACGGTTCAGATTTGCCAATGAAATATCTGGCTCTGTTGAACCCTATCTGGACGACGCCAGTCGGATTAGCCAGTGCGGCAGCCGCTACACAGATACGCGATTTCGACTTTCGAGCGGCATATCACCCCCGAATTAACGTATTTCCGGAAAGAACCCGCCCTCATGCCCTCCCACACGCGCCGCCAACTCCTTACAACCCTCGGCTCCACAAGTATTGCGCTTGCTGGCTGTCTCTCGCCGTCTCGCCCCTCGGGGGATCTCGGAGACGTCGCCGGAACGTGGCCGATGAGCGGTCGAAACCCCGGTCATACTCGACGGGTGGCGTCGGGTCCGACGGACCCGAAGACGGTCTGGCAAACCGACCTCAGTCGGGTACGGGCCACTGGCACACCAGCTGTCAGCGCTGGGCACCTCTACCTTCCCGTCGACGCGATCTCCGATACGGCACGCCATCGGTATCGGATTCACGCGTTGCGCGCGGCGACAGGCGAGGAACGATGGCAGGTGCCACTTCGGTCGGAGCCGAACGGACCACCCGCAGTACGTGGTGATCACATCGTCGTGACGGCCAAGCGGGCGCTCGAAAAAGGTCGTATCGTCGGCTTCCAGACGCGGTACGGTGACGAGGATTGGCTCGTCGACATCGACGCCAGACTCACTGCCCCGCCCACGATTGCCGACGGAGTCGTCTACGTCCCCGACTGGAGCGGTCGCGTCCACGCTCTCTCAGTCGGGGACGGGTCCGTGCGGTGGTCACACCACGTCGATGCGGAGGCTGGTGGGCGAACATTCACCGAACCAGTCGCCGTTCTCGATGAGACGCTCTACCTCGGCTCGCGGTCAGGAAAGACCGGCGTCGTTGCCTTGGACGCCACAACGGGCGAAAAAGAATGGGGCGAATCTACACGCGCGGTGACTGGTGGGCCGGTAGCCCATCCCGAGGGTGTCGTCGTGCAGAGTCATCAACTCGTGACTGCGTTCGACACCGATGGGACACGCCAATGGTCGTTCAACATCCCCGATGCTAGGGTGCAACAGATCGCGGTCGACAGTCAACACCTGTACGTGTCCGCCGGGGACACGGTCCGGGCGATCGATTGGAATGGGGAGGACGCGTGGACGTACGAATCTCCCGGAGAGCGGGTGGGAACTCCGACTGTCGCCGGCGAGACGGTACTCATCCGAAGCGAAAAACGGCTTGTCGCGGTATCTCGGGCAACCGGTGACGAGCGGTGGAGCACGACCCCCGGCGGTGCGGGTCGTGTAATCGTGACTCCGGAGGCGATTTTCTCACCCGAGTCGGATGGACGCGTGGTTGCACTCGGAGAGAGCTAGGAATCGCCCCCGTAGTCGTGCTTCGGCGTCTTCCATTGGAGATGTGCCTCGACGGTCCTCTTGAAACCCTCCTCTTCGGATACGATACGTTATTGCCTGAAACAACCGCTCGCTGAGTATTGCGTGTCTCCCAGCCGCTCTACACATCACACCGTCTCGTTCATGAAGACAGAGCACCAGGCTGCGTCGCGCCTCACCACAATCTTTATGCACGAGATAATATAATCTACTGCATAATGATTAACCGAGAGCGGGAATTAGAATGGCTGACCTCACATCTCAAACGAGATGACCGGCAGTTTCTCGTTGTGTACGGCCGCCGTAGAGTTGGGAAAACGACGCTCGTGACGACAGCACTCGATTCGCTCGAACAGGATACCCAATATTACCTTTGTGACCAGCGAGGACCGCAACACAATGCAACGCAGTTTGCACGACAGTGCGCGGATCACTTCGACGATGTTCCACCCGACGTGGACACGTTTCTGGATGCGTTTCGATATCTCAAGGGACGGACTGACGGCCCGTTTGTCGTCGCGTTAGACGAGTTTTCCTATCTCGTAGGGGAGGACGAGACCATCCCGTCGGTATTCCAGACTGTCGTCGACGAGGTGCTCGCTGACACAGACATCTCGATCGTCCTCCTCGGCTCGTCGATATCGATGATGGAAGAAGGCGTGTTGAGTTACGAGAGTCCGCTCTATGGACGCCGAACTGGACAGTGGCGACTCGAACCGCTCACCATCGGTGACGTCTCGAAATTCTTCCCTCGGTATGATGCTGATGCGACAATCCAGACGTACAGCGTTCTCGGTGGGGTGCCGGCGTACTTAGAGCAATTTGACGGGACTCAAGACCTCTTTTCGAACATCGAACAGCACATCCTCTCCAAAGGCGCGTTCCTCTACGAGGAACCCGAATTCCTCCTCCGACAGGAACTCCGGGAACCGACCACCTACATGGCGATTCTTGAGGCGATTGCCAACGGTGCAACTCGTGTGACCGATATCGCGAATCGCATCGATAAGAAGGCAAGCGGCATCTCACGGTATCTCCAAAACCTGACTCAGTTAGCGCTCGTCGAGCGCGAAACGCCGGTCACAGATCCCGACGGACGCGGTGTCTACAAACTGACTGACCAGTTCGTCCGGTTTTGGTTCCGCTACGTCTCGCCGAACCGGGGAACACTCGAACAAGGGCGAACGGAACCCGTCCGAGAATCGATTGCTGAAACAGTACCGACGCACACGAGCTTCGCGTTTGAAGAAGTCTGCCGACAAGCCGCCCGAGCGCCGTCGTTCCCAGTTTCCAGTTCCCGAGTCGGTCGCTGGTGGTACAGCGAGCAAGAAATCGACGTGGTCGGATTGAATCCGCAAGCGAAGTCGCTGTTTCTCGGAGAATGCAAATGGACCACTCGCCCCGTTGGCCGGTCACTCCTAGGCGACCTCGAAGCGACTGAACCGGACGTGCGTTGGCAAGGTTCCGATCGAGACGTTGCGTACGGGCTCTTTTCGCGGTCCGGTTTCACGGACGAACTCGTGGAGCGCGCAGCGCAGCGTGAGAACGTCCATCTCTTCACCCCGTCAGACGTGTTGGCGCTGTTCGAGTAGGGTCCCGCGTTTTTGTCCTTCGTACGGGACGGCCGGTCCTCTGTCCAAAATACGCTGATACCGTACGCCGCTACATTCCAGCAGCCGACCACAAAATATCTAACGGCCAACACGAAACTGCTAGTAGATGCCCTCCCCTCACCGTCGCCGATTCCTTCGTGCTTGTACCGCCGCCGTTGGGCTCGGAACTGCTGGCTGTCTTGGTTCCGAGGTGCCTGCGGAGACGACGACAGAGACCGAGACCCGGACAGAAACGGGAACGGAGACGACCGCCCGTACCCAACCCACGCAGCCGGACTCCCCAGTCGTCTGGCGGCAAACGCTCGGGTCAGAAATCACGACTCCCCCGACGAGTACCGGAGATCGTCTCTACGTGGGAACGAAGTCCGGGTCTCTCGAATCGCTGAACACTACTGATGGGAGCAAACAGTGGTCGTATGACGCGGACACCGAACTCCGTGGTTCGCCGGCCCACGTCGGCGAGACGGTGTTCGTCATTGTCGGGAAGAACGAGTTGTTCGAGAACCACGGCGTAGTCGCCCTCAACGCCGAAACCGGAACCGTGGAGTGGACGTTCAGCCCCGAAGCATGGTGGCTGGAAATTCTCGGCGTCACCGAGGATGTGCTGTACGTCGGGACCGAAGACGACGCGATTGAGGAGGCCGGTCAGACGCTCTACGCGCTCTCCGTCGCTGACGGAACAGAGCACTGGTCCGGCGAGATCGGCGACCCCTCTGGCGGACTCTTGACTACTGAGACGATCTACGTCCCCGCCTACGGCCGCCTCTATGCGTACGATACAGCAACCGGTGAGCAGCGGTGGACTGCAGCGGTCGAAGATTATTCGTACCAGACAGTTGCAGCGACCGACGAAACAGTCTGTTTCGTTGCTGACGAGGGCGATACCCGTGGAACACTCATTGCGCTGGACAGCGAGACGGGTGAGGAGACGTGGAGTCGCGACGACTGGGTCGCGACGTCGACGACGCTCCACGGTGACACTCTCTACGTCGGCGGCCAACACATCGCCGCATTCGACCCGGAAAGCGGTGAAAAACAGTGGCAAGCAGCCGAGTCGGGGTTCGTCCCACGGGTACCAGTTCAGGACGATGTTCTCTTTGCCGGTGGCGGAACGGTGCGAGCGTTCGATACTGAGGGCGGTACTCTCAGTTGGACGTGGACCCCCAACGAGGGCGTTGAGGGTGTGGTACCGTCTGTGACGATAGGTGACTCGTTGTACGTCGACTCGTGGGGGAGAGACGACCCGCGGAACCGATTCAAGTTCGCGCTCGATGTAACGACGGGTGAGAAACAGTGGGCGTTCGAGGATGGAGCCCAGCTCACCGATCTGTCGGCTGATAGCGATCAGGTCTACGTCGGGTCTGCGAAGGGTGCAGTCTATTCACTACAGTAATCCCTGGTCGCAAGTCCGGTGTCCGCTGAGAAGGTATTCGTAGCGGCGGAACTGGGTAGCGAGCACATTACATAGTTTGCCCGTCGACCAATCTACGTTGATGTGGCCCTGGGGACATCTGTTATTCGGCGCTCTCGCGTACTACGGCTATCGTCGAATGCGACAGTTGGGCATCTCACGGGTCGGCGTCGGACTGTCGCTCACGCTCGGTACGCAGTTTCCGGACTTGGTTGACAAACCGCTCGCGTGGTACGTCGGCGTGTTACCGAACGGCCGGTCGCTTGCTCACTCCGTCTTCACCTTCTTTCTCGTGGCGATCGTCCTCACTCGGGTCGGGTTGAGGGTGGACCGAGATGAAGCGGTGTTCGCCTTTCTCTTTGGGTACTTCACGCACATCGTCGGTGACGTTGTCCCGCCATTGCTCGATGGCGACCTGTACTACGCGACGTTTTTCCTCTGGCCTGCACTCCCGGCAGTGGACTACGGTACGGAGCTCACGTTGCTCCCCCGACTTCAGGCGTTAGACCCCTCGCCAGCGCTCTTCGTCCAACTCGGTCTCCTCACACTCGTCGCGATAGGGTGGTATCTCCGGGCGCGCACTGCCCACAGCTGACCTGCTCGAACGCCGCCACTACGTGTGGTGGTGACTATTAACACACAGTGCGAGCCGATGACGTATCAGATATTCAGAATAGCTTAACGCGGGGTTAACAAACGGTTTCTGCGAAATTATCGTCAGAAGATATGTATTAAGTGACTGTTTTCCCCCGGTGAAAAAAGAATGTCTAGCTTGATAACTATAATATCTTGTAACTATCTTGATTGCCCAGTGGCCGAGTCATGTATAGCGATTACATAGCGTATTTTAATAAATTAGTTATATAACTATATCAATTATATATAGCCAGTGTATTGATTGAATCCACCTACAATTAGAAAATTGAATTTATCTTAATCGCTAGCTTAAATTCGCAAAATTATAACGTGGTATTATCCTAGACATAACTTATTTGTTCAATTAATGTGCCAATATTTACAAATTCATTCAAAAAAGACATTTATACTCCACTGCCTTTCACGAAACTGTACCTATGAGAGACGACGAATGTCCGGATACACCGGACGAAGAAACGAATGCGAAGTCCCTCCACTGCACTCGCCGGAATCTCATGAAACTGTCCGGCGCCGGTGCCTTGACAGCACTGGGCGTCTCTAGCGTCGGTGTGGGCTCTGCAGCAGTGACTGAGGGAGGCCCCGCAAACCAAGACGAATGGACCCTGACCTTCGAAGACGACTTCGACGGTGATTCCCTGGACACAGAGCAGTGGTCTATCGGTTGGGGCTGGGGAACCGGAACGACCATGAGTCCGACCGAAGTGGTCGAACGCAACGTCGATGTCCGCGACAGCAACCTCTATCTGAAGGGAACGCACGACGGAGACCAACCGTACGCGGGCGGAGTGAACACGAAGAACAAAGTCACCTTCGGCCCGGGCAGTTACTACGAAGCGAAGATCAAGTTCGCGCGACGCGAGGGGTTCCAGAACGCGTTCTGGTCGAAGCCGAACACCGAGGCGTGGCCGCCTGAGATCGACGTCGTCGAACTGATGCAGGACGGAAGTGGGACGGACGATACCCATCGGTCACGACACCACATTCATTACTCGACCTCGACGGAGCCGGGCGACAATTCGACTCACGTCGGCCCCGGCGGCGGCTACACGCCGGGTGACGACCTGACTGAGAACTACCACATCTACGGAGTCGAGTGGCAAGAAGACCGAATCACTCACTACGTCGACGGAGAAGCGGTCTGGGAGTCCACCGATAGCACCGCCATGCAGGCGATGCAGAACGGTGGTGTTCACTACATGATGTTCTCTCTGAACATCGACAACGTCGGCACGCCCGACTACTCGGTGCCGTGGGGCGAAGAAGTCGCAATCGACTGGGTCCGCCTCTGGGACCACTCGGGGACTAGTTCGGACGGCTCGACGACCGACTCGACCACTGACACGACCAGTCAGACCGACACAGAGCATTATCTCTGGGCCCGGTCGGGTGACGGCAACCCGGTCACGTTCGCGTTCGAGGCGAGTGGCGGGAACATCGGAATCGAACCGCAGGACGCGACCGAGGATTACTGGGTCGCTGAAGACGGTACCGTCGCGGGTGGGACGACCAGTAAGACGTCGTCACTCCCCGGATTCCGGTTTACCGGTGACATCACGGACCTCAGATTCGACGGCGACCTCGACATCTATATCGACAACTCGCCGGTCAATACGGCCGACTTAGTCGACGATTCTGAACCCGGCCCCTACAAGCCGTCTGACCAGAGCCAAACGTCGGACTCGACGCAGACGACGACACTTCCCAACACCGTCACCATCGACGGAAGTGGGTACAGTGGTTCGACCTCCTATACCGTCTCTGTGAGCGATGCGCTCGCCGAGACCGACTCGATTACGAGCGAAGACTCGGTCTCTGGGACGACCGCAAGCGGGGCGGTCGGTGCCGGGTCAGACACGTACCGATTCGAAGGCGATGTGACGGATATCGCGCTCGATGGACCCGCAGACGTCTACGTAAATGAGTCGCGCGTCGACCTCCTCGTCATCCGCCGTGGGTCGAACAGCAACGGGACCGTTTGGTACCTCGTTGAAACCGATGGGGCCGTCCAGAAGGCAGAGACGTCGTCGGGTGTCGCGGACAGCGGCGACGACGTCGGCAACTCGAAGATTCACGGGTCCGTGAAGGACGATTCGGACGCGTATTGGCTGTTCGATGGGAGTGTCCTCGACGTATCGACGTACAGCGGCGACGTCGTCGCGACGCTCAACGGCCAAGAGCTCTAATCCGTAGTAGCGCAGGCTACGTCCGGATTCGGGGCTGTTGGAAGCACGGAACTGACTTTTTGACGAAGCGGCTTTGTGTCTCTACCCCCACAGTAGTAGCATGCGCTCGGAGACCCACAGCCGTGTGACCGGTGAACGGCACCCGTCGATATCTCTCGGAGACTCTCTCGCCGGTGGTGGCACGACGACGCTGTCGGTGAGGGGGGTTATCACGCTCCTCGGAGAGCTCGTCGCAGCCACTCCACGTTCGGTCCTCCGTGCGAATGGATAAGAGGGATTCGGAGACATGAACCGACGAGAGTTCCTCCGAGTGTCAGGGGCGACAGCCGGCGCTGCCGGCGCTGGTCTCGTCGTCGGCGGCGTCGTACTGAATCGAGAGTCGCTCGCTGATCGGTACGGAGACAGACTTCGCGCACGCTCACCGGGGGGAGCACACTGGAAACTCGCTTTCGAAGATACCTTCTCGGGTGACTCGTTAGACGCCTCGTCGTGGTCGATCGGTTGGGGGTGGGGGGTCGAAACGTCCACAAGTCCGACTCGAATCGTTTCGGAGAACGTTCGAACGGAAGGCGGGTCACTCCGGCTCCGAGGGACACACGAACGGGGCGAGATACGATCCGGTGCCGTGAACACGAAGAACAAGGTGACGTTCGGACCGGGAAGTTATCTCGAAGCCAGAATTTCGTTCGCGGGGCGAACCGGCTTTCAAAACGCGTTCTGGGCGAAACCGAACACCGAGGCGTGGCCGCCCGAGGTCGACGTTGTGGAGATTTGGCAGGACGACACGGGGTGGGACGATAGGCACATTTCGAGACACACCGTCCACTATTCGAGTTCGAGGGAGGTGGGCGACCGCTCGACCCATAAGAACCTCGGTGCGTCGTATACGCCAGGTGGGGACCTCACGCGGGAGTTTCACACGTACGGTGTCGAGTGGCAGGCCGACGAGCTAGTTCACTACGTCGACGGGAAGGTCGTCCGAAAGTGGCTCGGCGAAACGCTACTGACCGCACTGTCCAACGGAGCCCCGTTTTATTTCATGTTCTCACTCAATATCAACAACATCGGCACCGCCGACCAAACGGAGAGGTGGGGGGAAGAGATGGTGGTCGATTGGGTCCGGCTCTGGGAGGATACGTCTCCGTAGACACGGTCGCTAATATCGTGAATGAAACACAGTGATACCACAATTTCAACAGATACTGTATTTTTCTCCGGAATATCTTGGGATAATTTGATATATGTCACCGATCAATGGAGTGACGTATGGTCACTTCCCAAGAGTTACGGAACGGTCTCGGAAGCCTCCCGGGATTCGTAGACAGATATGGTCTCTCAGGCGGTTTGCGTCGGTGGTTCGGAATCGTGTACCACCGTTCGACGGGGGATATCACAGGGCGTAGCGTCTTCGAGGAGGACTGGGACGTCTGTATACTCTTGGACGCGTGCAGGGCGGACGAACTCAGACGTCAATCGGACGGCTACGATTGGATACAGCGCGTCGACGACTTTCCCTCCGTAGCGTCGTGCACGTGGAACTGGCTCCCCAGAACCCTCGAACGAACGCCGGAAGACGTTCTTCGGGAGACGGCGTACGTATCGGCCAACCCCTTCACTGACGAATTCTGCGACGAAGACACGTTCGGTGAATTAGACGAAGTGTGGCGGTACGCGTGGGACGAGCAGTGGGGAACCGTCCGGCCGAGGCCCGTCACTGACAGAGCGATACACCACGGGAGGAACGCCGAGACAGACCGACTCTTGGTTCATTATCTTCAGCCGCACGTCCCGTTCCTCACCGAAGGCGCCGAAGCGCTCGACCGCGCGAATTTCAGTTTCGGGAGGGAGAGCAATCCCGACGCATGGGACCGCGTGACGAGCGGAGAGCTGTCGCGGCAGGTCGCTATCGACCGGTACAGGGAGACGCTCCGGTTCGTCCTCACCGACGTAGACCTCCTCTTACGGAACGTAGACGCGGAGCGGGTCGTGATTACTGCCGACCACGGCGAGGCGTTCGGAGAGTGGGGCATCTACGGGCATCCGAATCAGATCGACCTCCCGTGTTTGACGCAGGTCCCGTGGGTGACGACGACGGGAACAGACGAGGGGACACACACGCCCGCATCGTACGACACGCAACCGAGCGACGTCTCCCGCGACGCACAACTCCGCGCACTGGGGTACACCGAGTGACGGGAACCGGTCACGGAGTCCGAAGAACGGCCTGTTTGCCTCCCGACTCGTGCGCTCCGGCGAGGGCGCTGTACACGTCGAGATACTGTTGCGCCACGCTGTCCCACGAGAGCAGCTCGCTCATCCGGACGCAGTTTTGCGACATCTCGGACCGGGCGGCCTCGTCTCGAAGCACCGTCTCAAGAGCCGAAGCCAGCCGCGTGGGGTTCTCCGGGGGGACGACGAGCCCACAGCCCTCGTCTTCGACCTGTTCGGGGAACTCACTCGCTGTCGATGCTACGACGGGTTTCCCGAACGAGAACGCGGTCGAGAGAACACCGCTGTGTCCCTTCGTCCCGCTCTGATCTCGGTACGGCATCACGACGACTGTGGTCCGCGCGAAGAACTCCTTGACCTCGTCGTTGGGGATGAACCGACGGTGAACCTCGAAGTTATCGGGATACCGTTCAATGGTCTTGCGCACTCGGCTCGGAAGCTGCCCGTCCCCGGCGATGATCAGATTCACATCCGGAATCGTTTCGCGGAGTATCTCGACCGCGTCGACGAGTGTGTCAAGTCCTTTCGGGGGAACGATGTTCCCGAAGAACAGAAGCGTGTTCTCCTCGGGTTCACGGTCGATATCCTCGACGCCGCCGAAAACTGAGTACGCCCCGTGTGGGATGACGACGACGCCGTCCGCGTCGAATCCACGGCTTACGAGGACCTCTTTTTGTCGCTTCGTGTGGACGACAGTCCGGTCTTCATCGAGAGCTGGAATCGTGAGGTTGAGTATCTCTTCGATGAGGACGGGGGGGCGTGCGAGGCTGAAGCGGCTCACCGGCACTTCGTGTCGGGTCGTCACGAACGGATAGTCGTCCACATCGTGGAGTTTGGCGAAAAACTTCACCTGTGGGAAGATTCCGGTACTGTCGTGAATGACGTCCGGGTCGTACTGCTCGATTTCTTTCACCGCGCTGTATGAGTACAGGCCTCTGAAGATGTTCAGTGGATTGATATCTAACTTGTACAGCCCGGGCATCGAGATGCCGATCGGATCGAACGCGTTCACGAGTTCGATATCGTCACAGAACAGATCGTCCGCCGACGTTTCGGTCGGTTTGAACACCGTCACTTCGGCGGAATTCGCAACGCTGTTTGCGAGTTCGGCGGCGTAGTGGGGGAGCCCCCCCGTGCTCTGTCCAACGATATAGAGTACGTGCATGGTCAGAGGCTGATGTCCTTCCGAAGCGTGGGACCGATGAGTTTCGTCACCGGAATCGGGAGTCGCTTCCAGGCTTCTTTTATTGGCTTGTAGGCCGATTTGTCCGGGTGTGGAAGTTCGACCGGTCCGTTCGGGTAGTAGTGAAAATCGTCGTACTGAGTCTTCTTTCCGCCGAAGCTCTTTTTGAACATGTACACGCCCGTCCCCTCTCTCGTCCGTCCGAGTTCGTAGGATTGGGACCCGTTTTCGTGTGCGTGCTCCATCGATTTCCACAGTAGGAAACTCCCGCCCTGAAGGTCACGGTACGCGTAATCGGTGATGACCCCCCACTGTGAGACCGTCGACCCACAGCCGAGATTCACGATGCCGTTAATCGCTCGTCCGTCGTGTCGTACCAGTCCCAGATGGAGTGTTCCGTGGTCTGCGAAGGTTTCCCAGACCCTTTCGAAGAATTCGAAGGAGTGGGGTGGAGACCCGTGGCCTCTCACCGACTGGAGATACAGCTCGTAGTACTCGCGTAATTCGTCGAGTGACTCTCCGACGACGTACTCTAGGTCGTTTTCCCGGGCCTGGTCGATTTGCCGTTGTCGACTCTCCTTGAGACCGTCCCACATCTCATCGTGGCTGACGCCCACCGGAACGTCGAAGGTGACGAACCGATTTTCGTGTTCGAACCCCTCGAATTGCGCGTGGTCGACGGTCGTCCCACGGAGACTGACGAAATCAACTCCCGCGTCGTCCGCGATGCGTTTCGCCTGCCGGACGAGATGCGTGGTCGTCGACTCCGGTGCGTCGTCGGCCAAGATGACCGACCCGCGTTCACCGTACGGGGGTGAGACGAGCTTCGAACCAAAGAGACGGCTTCGAATTTCGACGAGGGGGAGTGCGCCGACGATGTCACCCCCATCTCGGGCGGCGAGCCAGTGCGTGTCGTGTCCGTAATTCCGACTGGCTTCGCGCCACCCCCACAGTCCAAACGGGGGACCGTCGTTCGATTCGACGAAGTCGTTCCACTCGCGCCTGTCTGTACAGTCCGTCACCGTCAACCGCGTCTTTGTCTTGCTCGTACTCATCTTCAGTGGTGAGAGGTTCCCTTTGAGACCTCGCGACTGGTCCGGGGCTTCGGTTCGTCGAACACGTCCACCCCAAGTTCCGCACGGATCAATTCGCTCACTGGTCCGAACTCGAAGGTCGTGAGGAGCCGTTCAACTTTGTCTGCTAACCGCTCGATTCCCGCGAAACTCACCGCTCGTTTGTGGAACTTCGGTTCCGAAACGGGGACCGACGGGTTGAATTCCCACGGGTGGAAGTACAGGTTTGCCGGAATACTCGACTCGTTCAGCCGACTGACCGCCCACTCGAACAAACGAATCGGTGTGACCCGCGCGTAAAATCCCCCACCGATGGGGAGTCGTAACATCGTATTGGTCACGGCGAGGGGCGATTCTACGAGCAACTCTCTTTGGCTGCCGACCGCCGCACTCGAATCGAACGGCCGTCCGGGATGTACCCGGTACGGCCTCAACGGCCCTCCGGGGACGCCGTACATCGGCGTCTTCACCGGGAACACGCTCGAATCGTATCGGTACTTGCTCCGTGCGAGGACTTCGAACCCCCATTGTGTTCGTCTCGTCAGCGAGAAGTTCGGAAGTCGAACCCCCATCGGGAACTCACCCGTCACTGATTCGATTGCAGCACCCGACTCAGCCAGTTCCCGCTCGAACTCGCTCGGCGAGAGGTCGAACAGCGGTCTGTGCGTCTGTCCGTGAGAGCCGATTTCGTGTCCTAACTCGTGGATTCGGTTGATGAGCCACGGGTACTCGTCGGCGACGTCTCCCACGACAAAGAAGGTCGCCGCGACGTCGTGTCTGTCGAGTAAATCGAGGACGATTTCCGTGGATTCCACGATACGGTCTATCGGATCTCTCACCTCGTCGACGAGGAGCGTCGCAGTGTGCCAGTGCTCCAGGTCGAAGGATATCGAATTCCGTACACAGTCGTTGCGCTTCTCGCTCACGCGTAAGACACGGGTTGACGGTAGCGACTATTGTTATATATTTGATAATCTGATTATTGCTGAGTTAGAGCGTAATGTCACTCGTCCTGATATCTTCTATTCGCCCCTAGACACCCGTCAGACACGGTTTCGGCGTAACTGTCTGCCTGTGAACGTTCCGGACGATACCTGACACCGGACGGAGGATGGCTCTACTTCCGCCGATGATAAGATACCGGATTGACACTAACCATTAGGTGGCCTCCCGTCGAATACGCTGTTGCTAGCATGACAGACACGACTGCGTCCACTAGTGGCACGCCTCTCTCGAAACTGGCCGACCGTCCCACCGTGAATAACGTCTTGATATTCGTGTCCGACGCGATGCGGTACGATTTCCTCCCGGACGAAGTGCGACAGTTGGGGGTGACGGCGAAGGCGATCTCCGCGAGTACGTTCACGGCGTCTTCGATACCGTCGTTGACCACGGGCCTGTACCCGGCGACACATGGCGTCTGGATGTTCGACGACCGACTCCCGGAACGGCCGCCGTTACTCGACGACGACGCATATGACGTCGGATTTGACACGGAGACGGTGTGGATCGAACTCGACGCGCCCGATAAACCACCACTCCAGATTAACCACGTGGATACCGAGCGGACAATCGAAGACCTCGAACCGCCGTTCGTCAGTTTCGTCCACGACGTCGGACCGCACGCTCCGTACGGGTTCGAAAACGGGGTATTCGAATCAACGAAGGAGTTCTTCCGAACGCACGAGAAGCGTCGTCCGCAGTTGGTGAGCCTCTATCGCCAAGACTGTCACAACTCCGCGCAGCGATTCCTTCGGCTGTACGAACGACTATCCGAGGACGGGCTCCTCGACGAAACGTTAGTCGTGTTCACGAGCGACCACGGTCAGTGTCTCGGCGAATGGAGCAACGGTGGGCGCTTTGGGCACGGCCACCCGATGGCCCCGGAGAACGTGGAAGTTCCGGTCGTCTTCGCGGGGGCGGGACTGCCCGAAGGCGAGACGTACGACCCACTTCTGAGCGGCGTCGACGTCGCCCCAACGGTCATCTCTGCGCAGCGCGGAGCACCGCCCGCAGACGTGGACGGTGTCGACCTCTGGCGGTCCACTCCACGACCGACCCGAAAAGTGCGTTCGGACGTCTGGCAGCATCTCGACGTCGACGTCGCGGGGAGAGCGGTCGAACTCTCCGTCTACGCCGCGACATCCGCGTGGAATCGGTCGGGCGGATACGTCTTCCACCGAAAGTCTTCGGTCCAACGACTCGGTGCGATCGGATACGACAATGTATTCCGGGGGTACTCCCCGGCGTGGCTCGGGAACCTGTCTCCGGCGAAGGCGCTGAACATGCTCTCTATCGCCTTGACGAGCAGCATGACCTACGGTGCCCCGGATTTCACCAGAGACGAAGCGCAACGCGTCGTCCCCTCGCATCTCGAACGAGCGACACACGAGGCGTCAGACGCCGGGCTCAGCGACGAGCAGAAGACTCAACTGCGCGACCTCGGCTATCTACAGTGAGCCCCCTCGGTGTCGAGTCCTGATTCACCCGATTCGTCTATCTGCAAACTCGCTTCCCGCCCTCCAACCGGGTCAGACGGTCCCATCGTCAGCGGTCGAACGGAGGATACTCGGTCGACGACGACCGACTGGATTCGAACAGCCGACTCATCGAGTGGAGAATGATCGCGGTGAAGCAAGCGAGCAACCCAGCGAGCACGAACAGCGTCGAAGTGACGGCCATACCGAGTTGGAACTCTCCTGTGGTCAGATAGTTAGAAATCGTGAGATAGGCGGTGAAGATTCCGACGGTCGAACCGAAGAACCCGGGAACGCCGAGTGCAGTCAACGGGCGTTCGAGTTCGACGGTCTTCAGGATATTCGACACGAGAGACAGCCCGTGTGCGATAGGATGGTGGCTACTCGCGTTTTCGACGTCGTAGTCTATCGTGACTCCGACCTCTTCGAGCCGGTAATCGTTGTGATGGGCGTGATACAAGATGTCGATACTCGCGTTCATCTGGTCGCCGATACCCGAATCTAAGTTGATCGAGCGTATCGCCTGGTCGTTGTATGCGCGAAACCCGCTCTGTGTGTCCGCGACACGAGAGTCTCGTCTGACGACGCCCATACTCAAGTTGGTCATCAGGTTGATGACTTTGAGACCGAACCGTCGATAGACCGGTGCGTTCGTCGAGGCCCCCGCTACGAACCGGCTCCCGATCACGATGTCGGCGGCGGTCTCGTCCAGCTTACGGAGTAACTTCGGGACGTCGTTCGGGTCGTGCTGTCCGTCTCCATCGATGGTTACGAGCCTGTTCGCGTTCCGCCTGTCCGCTTCTCTGAACGCCGTGTTCAACGCGGCCCCGTACCCGCGGTTCGTTTCGTGTTCGATGACGGTCGCACCCGAATCGCGTGCAGCGATGGCCGTTTCGTCACCGCTCCCGTCGTCGACGACGAGGACCTCGTCGACATACGGTGCGACGCTTTGTACGACGGACGCTATCGTCGTCGCCTCGTTGTATGCCGGAATTGCGACGATAGCCGGCGATTCACTCGCCGATTGTAACTGGTCGCCGTTCGTCCGCTCTCGCGGTCTCGCTGAGGAACGCTCCGTCGGTTCGACGGAGCCGTCCGAGTCTCCCCGAATGGGCCGAGACAGGACGTCTGTGTCACGCTTGTTCGATTCGTCCAGCGCGCCTGTCGTTGCATCGGCGTCGACGAACACTTGTTCGACGGAGTCGTTCAGGTGGAAGACGATGACGAGGGTCTGACGGTCGAGCGCGCTCGCGAACGTCTTGTACGGATTGACCCGTCCTGCCTCGATAACTGGGTCGACGACGGTTGCGCCCAGCTCGGAGACGACATCTAATTCGTCTTCGTCGATAGACCGCTGATACGTGACGAAGACGTCGAACCCGTTGTTTCGAGTGTGGACGACGTCTCGTGGCAACGCGAGGACGTTTTCGTCGGTCGCGACAAATCCGATAGCGGGTTGCTCAGCATCTCGTTCGTGTGACCCGTTTTCTCGCTTCATCTCCCGACCACCCCCCGTCCTCGTATCGACTGCCAGTAGCGGCTCATATTTTCCCGTGTTCCCGCATTCCAATCACTCACCGAGTCGTCTGCCCGACCGCTGTCCCTGGGTGCAGCGTCGCTCATCAAGCTTCGGATCGGTATCTCCGGTTAACACGTCAACTCACGACGTATTTAATCTATTGATTACTCTACCTCATGGAATTTAATACTAGATGTGAGAAATTATGTCTGGTGGTAAGGTCACAATGTTCGATTTGTGCTTCGAAACCGAAGGTCAGGCGGCCGGTTCGCGGTCATTCGCCCTTCCGTCCCACTACCGTGGGGTCTTTGTTCGGTCGGTCGACGCGGAGTGTCGATATCCGGTATCCGAACCTCGATAATATGGTTGTAATCTCGCTTGCGTTGTCGTGCGCCTCCACGTAGACGAGCCGGCACCGTTGTCCGGTGAGTGACGATTCCAGCCCCATGAGTACGGACGGCGCAGTCCCCTGAACGTCGATTTTGACGACGTTCGGCTCGGGGATTCGACCGGCTTCGACGAGACTGTCTCCAGCAATCGTTGTCGTGGGTATGGATGTGAGCGCCTCTCCGGTGGGATACCTCGTGTCGAGCGATCCGTGTTGTGCACCCGCATCGAGGGTGTCGTAGAGGTGAAACCTCTCTTCCGAACTCCCGTCGGAGAGCGGCCGTTCGACGACGGTCGCGTCAATCGAGTTCTCGGCGAGGTTCCGTCGAAGCGACTCGGTGTTCGGTGGATACGGTTCGAATCCGACGACAGCCACGTCGGGGACGCCGGACCCGACGAGGCAGGCATAGATCCCCATGTTTGCGCCGACATCGTAAAAGACGTCGCCAGCCCGTACGTTCGAGAGCACGTGTTCCAATACTTCGGCCTCGTCCCGGATTCTGTGCCGAAGGTTGTTCCACTCGACGAACGTACGAGGGCGGAACGTGGCTGTCGCCTCTCCGCAGGAGAACTCGTAGGCCGGGCGGGTGCGTAGATACATCTCGACTGTCGTCTCGAAGAGTCTGTTGCCGACGCTGTACGCCGGGGTCCCCCACAGGAGGTCCCCGATTTTGGAGACGAAGGTCATCGGGGAAGACTATCCCGGGAACGCGCAAATAGTTGCGGGTAGCGCGCACCCGACGAGGAAGTCACCCTAATCGCAAGTCAATTTACGTTCTTGAGCGCCTCTTCGTTCAGCAAACACGGACTCTCAAGCACAACGTGAATCATCTTGATAATCAATCATGATGTGGTGAAAAGTAGCGGAGGAGAAGACAATCATGTGGAAGTCGATCATCGTTCCAGCGAATCAATCTGTGAGCGTCGTCGCGTCGCTTCGGTCACTCTCGCCCGAAGGGGTTCATACAGTCGTCGTTTCGGAGGACGAAACTGTCCCGGCGTTCGCATCGAAGTACGCGGACGAGACCGTCGTCGTTCCATCACCGCACGAGGACGTCATCGCGTACAAAGATGCGCTCGTCTCGCTCTCGATGCGCCCCGACGTGGAAGCAATACTCCCCATCAGGGAGGAAGACGCCTACGTCCTCTCACGGTACGTCGAGGAGTTTAAACCGCATGTCGAGACCGGCTGGCCGTCGTTCGATGCAGTCAGGGTCGCGCAGGACGGGTATCGATTGGCTACTGTTGCGGAAGACATCGGACTCCGCGTTCCGAAGACGGAACGCCTCACGGACGTGACAGACTGGGATCGAGAGCTCATCGTGAAACCTCGGTACGGAATCCTCACTCACGATTACGTAAACCATCTAGAGGCGACGGAGTGTGAAGGCAGGCAACACCCCGTGTACATCCCGAGGGGCGTCTCGCCCGACGTCGACCGGCTCATCGAAGACATGCTTGGCCACGTTCCCGTGGTGCAGGAGTGTCACTGGGGGGAGGAGTACTCGTTTCGGGCACTCTACGACCACGGCGAGCCGGTGAAGACGAGTCTCCGACGGCAACTTCGCGGAAAAACGTACGCTGGCGGGATGAGCGTGTTCCGGGAGATGACACACGACCCAGCGGTCGAGGAGTTGGCCGAATCGTTGCTTACTCATTTGGAGTGGAACGGGCTCGCGTCAGTTCAGTTCATCAAGGAACGAGAGACCGGCGAGTTCTACCTTCTCGAAATCAATCCGCGAGTGTGGGCTTCCGTGAATCTCGATATCCGCGCCGGCGCTACCTACCCGTACGACTACTGGCTCACGAACCAGGGTCGGAAGGACGAAATCAGACCGGGGTACGAGGAAGGCGTCGCGACGCATCTACTCGTCGGCGAACTCCAGTATCTCCGGAGCGTCCTCGTCGACGACTTCCCGAACGTCGACAAACCGTCGATGAGGGAGGCGTTCGTCGACGTCGCTTCGTCCGTCTACCAGCACCCCCACTTCGATTACATCTCGTTCGACGACCCCAAACCGTTCGCACGAGGTGTACTCAACACCCTGTTCAGTGCATCGTGACGCAGTCACGCCCCGGCCGCGGGTCAGCATTCGAACCGTGTCGGTCGGAGAACGTCGTACCCCGTAGCGGCAGGGTAACTATTCGTTCCCCACTCGCTAGCGACACCGTGCCATCATGGATATAGGACTATCGACGTTCAAGCTGTTCCTCTCAAAGACGGGACGTGCTCTACTGATGTTCGGTGGCATCATCTACTTCTCCCGAAATCTCGGGCAGACGCAATTGGGTATCTTCTTCCTGTTCTTTGCCGTCCAAGGATTGCTCTCGATTCCCGCCGATTTCGGCCTCCGTTCCGCACTCGAAAAACGGCTGAGTGAGGGGGAAGACCCCGTCCGGACATTGAGTTCCGCACTCGCTCTCAAACTGGTGTTGCTCACGGTGGTCTCACTCGGCGTCCTCGCGTTTCGGGGCCGAATCAACGACTATCTCGGGGGGGACCTCGCAGTGTTGTTGGTCCTCGCCGTTTTCCTCCGGGAGCTCTCGCTGCTGTACATTCACGCGGTGCGGGGCCGACTTCGGGTCGGCCGTACCGCATCGATCGAGTTCGCCCGCCGACTCACTTGGGTCGGGCTCGGTTCGTTTTTCGTCTCGCGTGGATATGGACCCGAGGGCATTGTCTACGGACTCTTAGCAGGCTCAGCCGTCGCGTTGGTTTGGGCGGTTCTCGCCTGCGACATCGGCCTTGGTCGGCCGGCGCTCCCACAGATGCGGTCGTTGATCGATTTCTCGAAGTACGACGTCGTGAACTCCGTCGGAGGGAGCATCTACCAGTGGATGGACTCTGCCCTCATCGGGTTTTTCCTCGTCCAGAGTTACGTCAGCGCGTACGAGGTCGCCTGGCAGGTAACGCTGCTCGTCCTCATGTTCAGCAAGTCGATCTCGTTGACGCTGTTCCCACAGATCAGCCAGTGGAATGCGGATTCGTCGGCGAAGCAGATAGAGTCGACCATCTCGACTGCCATCGGGTTCGCGGTGTTCTTTTCTATTCCCGCTGTGGTCGGGGCGGTGATATACGGCTCCGAGGTTCTCGAATTCCTTTTCGGTCCTGAATACGTCATCGCATCGCTGGTCCTCGTCGTCTTGATGATTGAGAAGTTCTTCCAATCCATCAACGATATCGTCGGGGTTTCGGTCAGGGCAATCAACAGGCCGAACCTCGCCGCAAAAGCGACCGTCGCCGCCGTCGGTGTCAATTTACTTCTGAGCCCGATTCTCATCGTCACTATCGGATTCGTCGGTGCCGCGGTGGCGACGACCGTCTCGTGGGTCGTAAACGCACTCCTTCAAACGCGCTATCTCGGACGATACGTCGATTTCTCGATTCCGTACCCGCTCATCGGGTGGTTTACGCTCTCGTCAGTGGCGATGGGCGCTGTCGTCTACGGCGTCAAGACGCAGTTCCCGGTCGATACCGTGTTCTCGTTAGTGTTACAGGTACTGCTCGGGGGACTGCTCTACCTCGCGTTCTCCGTGTCGATTCCGGACGTCAGGCACCGTATCGTGCTGCCCGTGGTTCGATTGCTAGCATCCCGTTACGTTTCGGACGAGCGGCGTTCAGGGCGTGGACAGACGAGCGATAAGTAGCCGCGATTCAATTCAATTGCTCGTCTCCCAGAACACCCGCTGCGGAGTGCCATCTCTCCCGAAGAGGCGACCGGGGTGCGGACCGTACCACCAGAAGAACAACATCGTCTTCCGCGATTTGATTCGCCGAATCGTCCGCGGGGAGACGACGCGTCTCGCCTCAAGGGTCGTCTCTCGTTCGTCGTAGAGACGGCGATAGATGTTCAAGAGCGAAGACGGCCGCCGAGTGAGTAGCAATCCATACACTGACCACAGAATCGTCGAGACCACTACATAGCGCATCGGGAGGTTACGGAGTGCGAGTTTGATCCGGTTCCCGACCAGCCGCTCCTGCGTTTCGAGGTCGGTACGTCGTGCTTCGGGCGACTTCTTGTGCCAGACGGCGACTTCGGGCGTAAAGAGGATATCGTAGCCACTTTCGTGGACGCGGAACGAGAGGTCCATCTCCTCGAACCCGTACACGAAATCCTCCGGGAAATCACCGACTCGGTCGATGACCGCGCTTCGAATCGCGTTTCCGACGCCGACGAAGTTCGTCGCGTGATACGGGACAGTCGGTGTCATGTCGAATCGCGGTGGGTCGGGCGTCTCGTGGGGGTTCACCTCGTCGGTCCGGTAGTCGCGGCACTGGAAGGCCAATACACCGATCTCGGGATTCGAATCGAACAGACGGACGACGGTCTCCGTCGCATCGGTACTGGTCAATACCGCATCGTCGTCGATGGTCACGAGAATGTCGCCCGACGCGAGGTCGTATCCGATATTCCGCGCCTGTGGGACGCCCATCCGGCCGGGGAACTCGTGATAGTGGACGGTCGGTTCGTCGAAGCGACCGCCGTCCTCAAACATGGTCGAGGTCTCGTCCGTCGAGTTACTGACTACGATTACCTCGATGGGGTCGTAGGTCTGGTCGAGGATGGACTCGATAGCCTCTCTCAGGTCGTCCGGCCTGTTGTACGTCGCCAGAACGTACGACACGAGCGGGTCAGTGGACGGATCTGTCGATGCCACAATCATCCGATACAACATCGTATCTCAGTAAAAGCGTTTCGGGGGTAGTACGTTCGCTCCGGGCTCTCCAAGGCGAATCGAACCCTCACAAGTCGTCGGAGTATCCGTCTGGTCGTCCCTCGATTCTCACGATAGTCACCTCGTCGTTCCGGAAGACGACCGTTCCCGCTTCGGTCACGTCCTCGGCATGCTCACGCGAGAGAGACGTAATCGGGAGACGCTCGGACCCGGAAACGTCCCTGACGCTCCGTTCCCGAATGAACACGTACCCGCGTTGCAGTCGGCTCTGGTCGAACTCTGGGCGCCAAGGGCTCCGCAGTCGCTCGATTCGGACGTCGTAGTACGTCTCCGGAGTCGTCGAACGGAGCAGTTGGTAGCTCACCGAGTCAGTGTATATCGTGACTGTGTCGTCCGAAGGTGAGGCGGCACTCGGAGAGCGGTACGAACCGGGGTCAGTGAACCCGGCGTGTTCCTTGAGCCACGCGGCACCAGCGCGTTCGTCGTCGGTGAATACGTAATCGTTGGCGTTCGAGTCGAACGTGGCCGTGTCCGCGTTCCCGACCGCGGCATACGCGGCACCCGAGTTGAGGACGAACAACGCGCTGAGAAGAACTGCGAGGAGCGACCACCTGGGACGGAGGTCACTGGGTTTCCCGAGGCGTTCGAGCGCCGTGACCGTCGCCGCGAACAGAGTCCGAAAGCCGAGGGCAACGAACGGTGCGAGGACGACCAACACCATCTGGTACGTCCTGTCGGCCCAGAGGTTCGCGATGACGAAGAACGTCGACGCGAGGAAGACGAACATCGGTATCGAGAGCGCAGTGTACTCGACGTACTCCGTGCGTTCACCGCGACGCAATCGAACTCCGTGAGTGACGACCCGTGACAGCAATCCAATCCCCAGCAGTGCGGTCAGAACCAAGTAGACGAGGACGTTGAGTCGGTCGAGTACGGTCACCTGGCCACCGATGTAGTTCGCACCGGTTCCGACTGCCGTGCCAGCGACGAGATTGGCGACCTGCTGTCCGATGACCAACGGCATCCGCAGAATCTGGTTCAGTAACTGCGGCGAAAACGTCGCGTACCAGGCGATGGCCAATCCGAGAAATGTGACGGGGTATACGACCGAGCTATCGTGTTCGAACTCGTCGACGACGCGACGAACCACACTAAGCATGAGATGTCCGGCGAGCAGCGACCCGCCAAGCACGAATGCCGTCCCGTAATGGGCGTGAATAACGCCGATACTCAGTAAGACGGCGACGGCTTTGTTGCCGACTGTCGATAGGCCGTGCTCGAACAGGAGCAGTAAAAGCAGTACGACGAACAACTCCGAGAGCAACTGCTTCCCGGGAGTGAGAGAGAACGAGATGTGATAGAAGATGAAAAAGAAACTGCCGAGCAGCGCCTCCCGGTTCCCAAAGATACGCCGTCCGACGTAGTAGATTCCGACGGGGACGAGTGAAAAGACGAACACGTACGCGACCTTGAACACCGCCGCGACTGAGACGTCGGCGAGTGTCGAGATAGCAGCCGGGACGGCGGTCACCATCGGGAGCGCCGTGATTCGACTCCCGACGCCGGGCGACCAGACGTGAGTCTCCTGAATATGCTGGGCGAGGAAGTACTGGAACTGGACGTCTGCACCGATGACACCGCCGGTGAGGAGGTTTCGATGGAGGAACGTCGCAAGTCCGATGAGGAAGATGGCCAGTGGGTACTGCGCCGGCGGGAGGAACCGAGTCGAGCTGACCACGACAGCAGCGGCGACGAGAACGACGAAGAGGAACATCAGCGAGGCGTCCCCACCGTCGTTCATGAACCCCGCGGCCAGTACCGCAACGACTGGAACAGCTATCAGCCCCGCAGTCAAACGGGTCGGCGCGACCCAGTCAAATCGCACCTCTGGTGTTTCAACAACGTGCAAAAGCGCGGTTATCAGCAGCAACACGACGGTCAAGGAGATAGCCAGCGGTTGCAACGAAAACGTGTCTTGGACGTTCAGTAGCGGTGTGAGTACGCCGACCGAGGTGACGAACAACGAAAGGAAGACGAGGCTCAACCCGACTGCGTAGAGTACGGCTTCTCCAGCCCGAGTAATCCGGAGCCGAGCGAACTGCGTGAGTAAGAGGCCGGGCAAGAAAAACAACAGGAGGAGCGCGCTTCCAACCCTGAGACCGGAGACGAATATCCCGGCCGAACCTAGTCCGAGAGTCAACCAAAACAGCGCGAGTAGCGTCACGATAGTAAGCTGAATCGATACTGTCTGTGAGAGGGATGGGTGCGCTACCCTGTTCAATTTCGGAAACATGGTCGTGATTCGAAGGCTATGATTCGAGATATCACCCAACCGATGTAAGTAATAGGACCGTTATTCGATACTTTCGTCAGACGATGAATGATGGCTTGTCCTGACGCTCGTCTGGACGAGTCACCGCCGACGCTGACTGAGAACCGAACCCTCGGCGATAGTCAAGAAGACCGACGAGTGGATGTGACACTCGGTCTCACGACGAACATCAAAATGGGTTGAAAATCACACACGTTTGTAACTATAGCCGGTGGAGAAGTGTTGTCGGTGGTACTGTCCTCACCGCTGTTTGATTAGGTAGTGTATACCGGGGGTATACACGGGACTCAACCACGGTGACCGGCGGGGACGCGGCCGAGAGCCTCGAAATCCGCCGCTTCGTTGGCGGTCAAAGTGATTACATAGTTAGTCTTGTAATGAAAGTGCGGATTAAGCCGGCGGCTTTGACAGTTAGTTGTGACATATATCCAACAGCAGGTCGCCAAACCGGGTGCCGGCGCGAAAATATCGCATTCGAAGTTGAATCTGGAATATATAATTCATACCATTATTTATAAAATAAAAAATCCGCGGTATTAATTTTGACGACGGAGGCGTTCAGGCCACTGACTAAGACACAAAGTAACCTTGAGTCGACATTGCGATGTGGGTAGTGTCATGGCAGACATTAGTGGGCAGACAGTTCTCGTCACAGGCGGTGCCGGATTCATCGGGAGCCACATCGTAGACGTACTTGCCGAGGACAACGAGGTCAGAGTCGTCGACGACCTCTCTTCGGGTTCTGCTTCTCGACTTCCCGACTCGGTAGAGCTGGTACAGGCCGATATTCGGGATTCTCGCGCGATCGCCGAAGCGACGTCCGACGTCGACCTCATCTTCCACCAAGCGGCGAAAGTGAGCGTGAGCAAGTCCGTCGACGACCCGTTCAGATGCCATTCTGTGAACACGACTGCGACGCTCAGACTTCTTGAGTCGGCCCGGCGAGAAGACGCGCGAGTCGTTCTCGCGTCGAGCGCGGCAATCTATGGACGCCCCAGCACCGTCCCGGTCCGCGAAGACGAACCCAAAGAGCCGAAATCGCCGTACGGCTTACAGAAGCTCTCGATAGACAGATACGCCCGACTGTACCACGAACTCTACGGTCTGGAGACGGTGGCGCTTCGATATTTCAACGTCTATGGGCCACGACAATCGAGCGGAGACTACAGTGGTGTCATCGATACTTTTCTCGAACAAGCGCGGGCGGGCGAACCGATCACCGTCGACGGAGACGGCAAACAGACACGCGATTTCGTCTACGTCGACGACGTCGTACGTGCGAACCTCCTCGCTGCGAAAACAGACGACTTCGGTGTTGCATACAATATCGGTACGGGGTCTGAGACTGCGATTCACGAACTCGCGGAAATCATCAAGAACGCGACGGCCAGTAATTCTCCAATCGTCCACGGCGACCCACGACGAGGAGATATCCAGCGCTCGTGTGCGGACATCTCCCGTGCGGAGAGTCGTATCGGATATGCTCCACAGGTCGCACTCGATGACGGTGTCAAGCGGTTACTCACCTCCTATGGAGCAAGCCCATCCACGGCGTGAACCCACCGTACACTGAGAGAGTACATTGCGAAGGGCTTGGTAAGTCGAAAAATCGGCGTGCCGTGGGATGGGTTTCGTAGACCGCTCAGCCGGCGGGTTTCGAGAGAACTCGGGAGCGTGAGCGGACAGCGAACGCCCTGATCGGCGTCGCTGTACAACTCCACGCGACCGGCTTTCACTTGGAGAGACGACACGTCGGACCTCCGACAGCGTTCCCACCGATCACTATCGGAATTAATACCAACTATCTTGTTCTATTTTCACAATATTCACTGTGCAAAACCTGCCCTTGACGTCGAATCATCGAGCCGGTCTGGTATCGGTCCGGCGACTGCGTTCTTACCACTTATCTTATGAGATGTAATTCTTGAGATACCGTGTTCCTCGTTAAGTGACTCGAATATCGGTCTTAGTCTGTTGATTAGTGTTGAGTGTTCGGCTTGCCATTCTGAGCGAAATCCCATGAAATATCCCTTTTACATTCTCAACGTTCAAGCCGACCGCGTTTATTATCCGTGGGCCAGCAGTCGTTCGAGCGCCCGGTAGTAATTCAGAATATTTGCATGTCTATGACTATTCTACCGACCCGATTCTATGTTATGTTAAACGCGTTCTCCGGAACTACTTGCTCACACATCTGCACACTCACACGACCTCCGACGGTGAGTAGCGCCGACCCGCACGCGGCGATCACCGATACTATTTATACGGGAAGCGCAATGGGACTGACATGAGCCGACAGCGACAGCGCAGAGTGTTAGTTGAGCGCGCCCGACCGCCGAATCGACCGACTTCGAGGTACGAGCCATGTCGTTGACGGGGGCGTTCACGAACGCGATTCTCCCGATTCTCGGCGTCGCCGTCGTCGGGTATCTCCTCGCGCGAACGACGGACATCGACGTCGGGCCGATAAACACGCTCGGACTGTACGTACTCATCCCGGCGTTGGCGTTCCACAGCATCGCCACGACGACCCTCGGGGGCGGGGAAGTCCTCAAACTCGGCGTCGGCGTCGTCGGCTACGCGCTTCTCATGATTGCCATCGCGTGGGGCGTCGGCCGACTCGCCGGCGAATCGGGACCGCTCCTCGGCGCGCTCATGTTGGCGGCGGCGTTTCCGAACTCGGGGTTCGTCGGAATCCCGCTGTCCGGGTTCGCCTTCGGCGAGGTCGGGCGAACGACCGCCGTCATCTACCTCACTATCCAGAACCTCGTCGTGTACACACTCGGCGTCTACATCGCGTCGAACGGCTCCGATGGCGGGGTGCTCGACGCCGTCACCGAGATATTTCGGCTCCCCCTCCTGTACGCCATCGTTGCCGGCGTTCTCGCCCGTGCGCTCGATCTCGTTCCGCCGGCCGACTCGGCGCTCATGGAGACCGTCGGACTCGTCGGCGACGCGTCGATTCCGGTCATGCTGCTCATCCTCGGCATCCAGTTGGCCGAGACCAACGTGTCCGTGATATCGCGGTCGCTCGCGCCGTCGGCGCTGAAGCTCGTCGTCGCGCCGCTCGTCGGGTTCGGCCTCGCGCTCGCGTTGGGGTTCGGCGACCCGACCGTCGCGAAAGTGTTCGTCCTCGAATGTGCGACCCCCGCCGCGGTCATCCCGCTGGCGCTCACCATCGAGTACGCCGACGACACGACGGTCGACGGCATCACCGCGCCCGAGTATCTCAGCACGACCATCTTCACGACCACCGTTGCCAGCGTCGCCGTCCTGACCGTTCTCGTGGCTGTCTTACAGGCGGGCGCTCTGTACTGAGCGCGACGACGGCGGTATTCGAGGCGTTCATCGGTGATTCCTCCCGATTCACATTTCGAAATATCGTTTCGGTCGCGCAACTCGCGCCTCGTCTGAGCGCCCGGTAGACGGTTCCCCCCGCCAGTTGCGGAGCCGTTCGATTGCGGTCTCGTAAACGGTTCGCGTCCTCGCGACGGCCGCTTTTCACGCGGAGTTCGTGGGGTGCAAGCGCCGCGGAGACTCGCACCGTCTACGCGGGAGGTACCGGACAGAATCTGTCTGTTGGCCCCACGGCTGTCTCCTCCTCGTCTCGTAAACTGCGGGCGCTGGCGGAGAAATGTTACAAGCATATGTTTGTAATTCTAGTGTTACGACTATATGGCTGTAATGACGGTCGAAAGCACGGGCCGAGTACCGACGCAGATATCTTCCGCCCTCGTGACACCGCGACAGATTTTCGATATGAAAATGGATGTTCGAAAGCCGTCCGACTCGTCACCACGTCACACTCGTTCGACACGCGAACGGCAGCCGTCGTTGCCGGTCGAACCCCGCCCCGCTCGCGTGAGTAGGACAGTCGCCCGGGTTCGACGAGCGGACAATCCCCCGTACGTGGCTCCGATTCCGCTCGTCCCCGTGGAGTACGTCGTTCAGTCGCCGACAGATTCCGTCACGGTTCGCCCGCGAGTATGGTTGTCTATTAATAATTTACAACACGCGAACGGGCCGGAGCGTCCACGTGACCGTCGCCGACACGCATAGCGTCAGATCACCGTGTGAGGCTACCTACCACTGGTTCTGTGGAGTTGTCCGTCGGCCTCGGCTCTGCGCCGCCATTTTCCTCTCGAAAATGGTCCGAGTCGCTCGCGAGGCTCGACGAGCTTCTGACCGCGTTCCGGCCACCAAAATATTTAATAATTGATACTGTTTGACTCAACACGTCATGGTATCCGAAAAGCGGTTCGTCCAGGCGGACGACGTAGAGACGATTGGATTGGACTGGGGCACGCTCAAGTGGATGAACACCCCCGACGTCACCGGCTCTGAGGGGTTCAGCGCCGGCGTCGTGTTGCTCGAACCGGGAAAGGGCCACGAGCGACACACCCACCCCGACAGCGAGGAGATACTGTACTTCCTCGGCGGCGAGGGCGAACAGACCATCGAGGACGAGACGCGCACGGTCGGCGCGGGGGACATGGTTCACATCCCCAGCGGCGTCGAACACAGCACCATCAACACGTCGTGGGAGCCGCTTCGGTTCCTCGCGGTCTACTGTCCGCCCGGCCCGGAAGCCGAGATTCGCGACGACGACGACGCGACGATTTTCCCGCCCGGCGAGTTCCCGGGTAACTGACTCGCGCGGGCGAGCGGTTTCTCCCCGACGCCGTCCCGACCGCGTCGCTCTCCCGGCACCCGGTCGCCGGTCGTTTCTTCCGAAATATTAAAGTCGTATGCGATGGCCTGTCAACTCGGATGAAGTATACTCGTGCTGAATCACTCGACCGTATCGAATCCACGATCGAATCCGGTGACCCGGTCATCGGTGCCGGTGCCGGTACCGGCATCTCCGCGAAGTTCGCCGAACGCGGCGGCGTCGACCTGCTCATCATCTACAACTCTGGGCGCTACCGGATGAACGGTCGTGGCTCGCTCGCCGGCCTCCTGCCGTACGGCGACGCCAACGAAATCGTCGTCGAGATGGGCCACGAGGTCATTCCGGTCGTCGAGGACACGCCGGTACTCGCCGGCGTCAACGGGACCGACCCCTTCCGCGAGATGAGCGTGTTTATCGAAGACTTGCGCCGTCGCGGCTTCTCGGGCGTCCAGAACTTCCCGACGGTCGGACTCATCGACGAGGACAGCAGCTACCGGAAGAACCTCGAAGAGACCGGGATGGGCTACGACAAGGAAGTCGAGATGATTCGCGAGGCGAGCGAGCAGGGGATGCTGACGTGCCCGTACGTCTTCACCGAAGAGCAGGCCAAAGCGATGACCGAGGCCGGTGCCGACGTCATCGTCTCCCACATGGGCCTGACGACCTCCGGCGATATCGGTGCGGAGACGGCGCTCGACCTCGACGACGCGGCCGAGCGCGTGCAGGCGCACCACGACGCCGCCAAGGAAGTCCGCGACGACGTGCACGTCATCTGCCACGGCGGTCCCATCGCGTGGCCCGACGACGCGGAGTACGTCCTCAACAACACCGAGGGCGTCGTCGGCTTCTTCGGTGCGTCGAGCATCGAGCGCCTCGCCACCGAGGAGGCCATCGAGGACCAAGCGCGCAAGTTCAAGGACATCGACTTCTGAGAGCGCCGAAAGGAGCTACCGAACGCGGACCGTCGCGAAGGCCGCCTCGCGCACAGTCGAATTACTCGACCGCGTACACTTTCGCGTCGGTCCCGCCGAAGTACAGTCGCCCGTCGACGAGCGCCGGACTGGAGCCGACGCCGCGCCCGTCGACCTCCATGAACCACTCTTCTTGCCCGTCGGTCGTGATGGCGTGGACGCCGACGCCGTCGCCGTCCGACTGCCGGTGCGTCCCCACGTAGAGCACGTCCTCCGTCAGGACGGGACTGCTCCCGACCTCCAGCGCGGGCGTCTCGAAGCTCCAGTTCTCAGCGCCGCTCTCGCGGTCGAAGCGGAACACCTTCGCGTGGTTCGTCGTCGGGTCGTCGAGCGTGTTGTACGGCGTGTGACCGACGTAGACGGCCTCCTCGCCGACGGCGACCGACCCCGAGATGTACCGCCCCGCCGTGTCGGCGAGCCACTCCCGTTCGCCCGTCGCCGCGTCGGCGGCGTGGACGTTCCCGTTCCAGTCGGTGAAGTAGACGGAACCGTAGGCGACCGCCGGGCTCGACCAGATCATGTCGCGCGTCTCGTACCGCCACTCGACTTCGCCGGTCGACCGCGACAGCGCGTACAGCGCCTCGTCCGAGGAGCCGACGTACACGCGGTCGTCCGTGACCGCCGGACTGCTGACGACCTCGTCGCCGACCTCGTACTGCCACTCCGTCTCGCCGGTCTCGGCGTCGAGGGCGTACACCCAGCCGGTCTCCGAGACGTTGGCTTCCTCGGCGTACCACGCGCACGCGAGGTTGTGACAGCCGACACCGGTGTAGACCGTGCCGTCCCAGACCGTCGGGCTCCCCCGAATCAGGCCGCCGAACCCCCGGGACCAGCGCTTCTCGCCGGTCTCGGCGTCGAGCGCGTACAGGTGTTTGTCGTACGACCCGACGTAGACGACGCCGTCTGCGTACGCCGGCGTCCCCTCGATTCGGTGTCCCGCCTCGAAGGACCAGCGTTTCTCGCCGGTCTCGGCGTCGAGCGCGTACAGCGAGCTATCCGCGCTGCCGATGTAGACGGTGCCGTCGGCGACGATTGGGCTCCCCCAGAACGCGTCGCCCGCCTCGAACGTCCACTCGACGGTTGGCTCCGAGTCGAGCGGGGACACGTCGCCGATGTAGCCGGTGTTGTACCGTCCCCCGCGGAACATCGGCCACGAGGTGACCGGCTCGGACACGGGGTGGTTCTGTGACGCTGACGCGACCGGTCGCTGACACCCCGCGGCGAACGCGAACGCGGACGAGGAGAACGCGGCGAGAAACCGTCGTCGGTTGGTCCGTTTCATGTCCCGTGTGTTCGAGTGTCACGAAATAATATTGTCGACTGACTGACGGCGACCGGGGACGAAGAATCAACCTCGAAATGCGAGACTGAGCGCCGGGACAGGAACCGGAACGAGAGTCGAACGAGAATCGAACGAGAGCCGAGGAGAGAGTCGAAACGAGAACGAACCGAACCGGAAGCGAGGAAGGGTTGAATGGAGCGCAATCGGGCGCGCCGAGGGCGCGCGTTCGGCGCGGTCAGACGACGAGGTATTCGTCGAGGTCTTCGGATTCGAGTTCGTCGACGGTGCCCCTGTAGACGATGTCGCCTTGGTCGAGGACGTAGCCGCGGTCCGCGATGCGGAGCGCCTCGCGGACGTTCTGCTCGATGAGGAGCACCGTCAGCCCCTGGTCGGCGATTTTCGAGACGGAGTCGCCCACCGTCTTGACGATCTGCGGGGCCAGCCCCTCGGTCGGCTCGTCCAGCAACAGCAGTTTGAGGTTCGGGAGCCTGAGGGTCCGCGCGATGGAGAGCATCTGCTGTTCGCCGCCCGAGAGCGTCCCGGCCTGTTGGGCCCGCCGCTCGTCGAGCCGCGGGAACAGGTCATACAGCTCGTCTATCGACATCGTGCTCTCACCGCCGCCGAGGCCGCCCCGGCGGATGGTGTTCCACCAGCCGCGGGTGATTTTCGACATTTCGAGGTTCTCTTCGACCGTCAGTTCGGTGAACAGCCGCCGCCCCTCGGGGACGACGCCGATGCCGCCCATGGCGATGTTGTCTGCCGGCCAGTCCGTGATGTCGTCGCCGTCGAACCGAATCGACCCCGACCGGACGGCGGGCGGTTCGGTCCCGGCGATACTGCGGACCGTCGTCGTCTTCCCCGCGCCGTTGCGGCCGAGGAGCGTGACGACCTCGCCCTCGTCGATGTCGAGGGAGACACCGCGGAGGATGTGGCTCGGACCGTAGTAGGCGTGCACGTCGTCCAGTTCGAGCAGACTCATTGCTCCTCACCTCCGAGGTAGGCCTCGCGGACGGCCGGATTCTCCCGAATCTCCTCGGGGGTCCCCCGCGCGATGAGCCGGCCCTGATGGAGCGTGAAGATGCGGTCGGAGACGTCGAAGACGATGTCCATGTCGTGTTCGACGAGGAAGATGGTCATCCCCCAGTCGGCAAGCAGGTCGTGGATGAGGTCGACCGTTATCTGGGTCTCCGTCGGCGACATCCCGGCGGTCGGCTCGTCCATGAACAGCAGGTCCGGGTCGGTGGCGAGTCCGATGGCGACCTCTAAGCGCCGCTTGTCGCCGTACGGGAGCGAGCCGGCTTCCATCCGGGCCTTCGAGTCGAGGCCGATGGTCTCAAGGATGTCGTTCGTCCGCGCTTGGACCTCGTCGAACGAGTCCCGGCGGCGGAAGAAATTGACCCGGAACGAGCCGTGTTCGGCCGCGAACGACGCGACCTGCACGTTCTCCCGCACCGTGAGTTCGGGGAGAATCGACGCGGTCTGGAACGACCGACCGACGCCGAGCTGTGCGATTTCGAACGGCTTCATGCCGACGAGTTCGTTCCCGGCGTAGAACACCTCGCCCTCGGTCGGGCGCAGCCGACCGGTAATCGTGTTGATGAGGGTGGACTTGCCGGCGCCGTTGGGGCCGATGAGAGAGACGAGTTCGCCCTCTTCGACTTCGATGTCGACGCCGTCGAGCGCCGTGAGTCCGCCGAACTCCTTCGTGAGTCCGTGGGTTTCGAGGAGCGCCATCAGTTCTCACCCCCCGAGGAGTCGCCGGTCGAGTCGCGGCCGGTGACGGTGTCAAGCAGTTCACGGGGCTCGCGGAGCGCGCCGGTGAGGGCGGTCGTCATCCCCCAGATACCGTCGCGGTAGACCCACACGACCGTCGTGAACGAAAGCGACAGCAGGAGGAGCCAGTAGTTGCCGAGCGTCGGGAAGCCGTTGACGATACCCTTGAAGTAGAAGAACACGAACGTCCCGATGACCGGCCCGGCGAGCGTGCCGAGACCGCCGAGGACGGTCATCACGACGACGTCGCCGCTGACGGACCAGTAGAGTCGCTCGACGCCCGCGAACTGGGTGTTGACGGCCATCAGCCCCCCGGCGAGGCCGACGATGGACGCCGACAGGA
This sequence comes from Haloferax sp. KTX1, assembly GCF_902410085.1. NCBI lineage: Archaea > Methanobacteriati > Methanobacteriota > Halobacteria > Halobacteriales > Haloferacaceae > Haloferax > Haloferax sp. KTX1. Next base: position 76,295 of record NZ_CABPRH010000005.1, read on the forward strand.
GGAACGCCGCGAACTTGTAGCGCCAGACGTCGAGACCGACGAACGCCGTCCGCGTCTCGTTCTCGCGAATCGCCTTGAAGATGAGCCCGTAGGGGGACTTGCGGATGCGCGTGATAGAGGCGACGACGGCGACGAAGAAGACGCCGACGAAGAGATAGAGGTTGTTCACGACGAGTTCGCCGAGGAGTCCGCCGTACTGGTGTTCCAGTTCGAAGAGCCCGAGGACGGGCGAACGCGGCACTTCGAGGCCGTTTATCCCCTTCGTGATCTCCACGAGCGGCTCTCGGGCGAGGAAGTAGAGAAACTGCCCGATGGCCAGCGCCACGATGGAGAAGTACACCGTGTGGAGGCGCAGGAGAATCAGCGCCGCGACCGCACCGAGGGCGACCGCCGCCAGCGTCCCGACGACGATGACCACGAGCGGGTCGTTGTACACGTGAATCGCGAACAGCGCCGCGGCGTAGCTCGCGGTCCCGAAGAACATGGCGTGACCGAACGAGAGGAGACCGGTCTGGCCCAACAGGAGGTTGAACCCGAGCGCGAATATCGACCAGATGAGGATGGTAATCGCCAGCCCGTGATACCCCTGGAAGATGTCCGAGACGACCGGTGCGCGACCGAACGCGTACGAGAACAACAGGACGAACAGCACCGACGACAGGAGGACGAACGACTCGGTGTGTTTGATACCGTCCCAGGTGTCCCAGCTAATCAACGGCGATTCTTCGTCTACGGTCTTGTGGATGTTGTCCGTGCTCATTGTCCGACCTCCGCCGAGGGGAAGATGCCGCTCGGCCTAATCGTCAGCACCACGATGGCCAGCAGGTAGATGCTGGCCTGCGTCATGCTCGGTTCGAGCTCCGTCGCCACCGCGAAGGTGAGCCCGGCGAGGAGCGCCCCGACGACGGTCCCGCGCAGACTGCCGACGCCGCCCATGATGACGATGACCAGCGACGGGATGATTATCTCCATGCCGATCTCGGAGGTCACGTTGAAAAGCGACCCGCCGAGGACGCCCGCGAGCCCCGCGTACGCGGCCCCGACGGCGAATATCAACAGGAACGGTCGCCCGATACGGATGCCGAGCATCTGGGTCATCTCGGAGTCTTCGGTCCCCGCCCGGACGGCGAGGCCGTAGTCGGTGTATTTGAAGAACGCGAAGATGCCGGCGACGAGCAGGAGCGTGAGCGCGACGACGAGGACGCGTATCGTCGAGGCCGCGCTCATCCCCGGCGGCGTACCGACGACGGGAAGGGATATCGCGCCCGTGAGCCACTCCGGGCGCGGGTAGATGGTTCCCGTCCGGCCGAAGAGGATGGCGACCAACTCTTGGGCGGCGATGAGGATTCCGAATGTGACGAGGAGTTGGTCGAGGAGTTCTCGTTCGTAGAACGGTTTCGCAATCCAACGTTCCATGGCGACGCCGACGACGAAGATGACCACCGGCGTCAACACGAGCGCGGGGACGAATCCCCAGTCGAGTCCGACCTGCCCGAACCCGCTCAAGAGCCCCCCGTACTGTTCGCTCGACGCGATGAGGAGCCCGATGTACGCGCCGCTCAAGTAGAGGACGCCGTGGGCCATATTCACGTATTTGAGCGACCCGAACACGATGGAAAGCCCGACCGCGACGAGCAGATACAGCGACGCGACGCTCAGTGCGATAAAGAGGAATCCGACGACCCCGTCGACGTTCATCGCTTCCACCTCGGTACAGATGTGAGTAACCACTTCATGGTGTGCACGATTATTCATGCATTCTTCAGTATGTTAATCTTGTGCTTCGCTGGCTTCTGACACGCCAGCGGCCCGCTCTCCGGATGCGGCGGCGGTCGTCTCCGGGCGTCGACGCGAGGCCCGTGCGACAGAGAAAAAGCGGCGTTCGAGCAGTCGAACGCGGTGGGATGACCGCGTAGGGAGTCCCGACTGCCGAAAAGGGAGTCTGGTACGTCGTATCGAGGCGCGGTCAGGTCGTCACTCGTCTCCGTACTCGTTGTCGCCCATGGCGCAGTTGGACGCCGGGAACTCGCTGCACTCGTAGACGAGCGGGTCGGTCGTCTCGACGATTTCCGTCCGGATGCCGAGTTCCTCGGCGCGGTCGTCGCCGACGCCCTGCACCATGTACCACGGCCGTTCGACCTGGTGGTCGCACGTCCGGAACGCGGAGTCGCCCCACGCGAGGCTCCACTCGAACTCTTCGAGCGTTCGGACCACGGTCGGCGGGTGGAAGGTCCCCGCGTCCTCGACGGCGGCCGCGTACACCATCATCGACTCGTAGGTGTGCAGCGAACTCTGGTTGGGCGTCTCGCCGTACTCCTCCTGGTAGGACTCGACGAACACCTGACTCGGTTCGTTGTCGGCGTTCGGGTTCCACGGCTCCATGCCGAGGACGCCTTCGGCGTCCGCGCCGAGCGGGTCGAGGGTGAACGCGCTGACGTGCGGGATGATGACCTCGATGTCGTCGGTCAGGCCGGCGTCTCGCAACTGCGCGAGGCCGCTGGCGGCGAAGTTACCGAAGCTAGAGAAGTACAGCGTGTCGGCCCCCGAGTCTTCGAGCGCCTGAATCTGGGAGCTGTGGTCGGTCTCGCCCTCCGCGATGGCGGCACCGCCGGCGTCCTCCCACGGCCCCTGTTCGGTGAGGTACTTGCGGGCGGCGTCGCGGTTCGACTGCCCGTAGGAGTAGTCCATGTAGATGTGGAACAGCGAGCGGTCCTCGCCGAGGACCGAGGGCGCGGCCTCGCCCATCGCCATCCCGATAATCTCCGCGTGGAACGTCGGGTGGAAGTAGTACCGCGAGCAGTTCTCGCCGGAGATGCCGGCGGACGTGGAGTTGCCGCCCATGAACGGGACCTTCTCCCGCTGGGCGACGTTCTGCATCGCCATCGTCACCGTACTGGACATGCCGCCCGTCCAGAACTGGATGTTGTCCCGCTGAATCATCCGGTCGATGTTGTCCTGTGCCGTGTCGGCGCTCCCGGCGGTGTCGGCCTTCGTCGGCTCGACCTGATAGCCCATGATGCCGTCGCCGCTCAGTCGGTCCCAGTAGTCGACGAGGCCGCCGCCCTCGTTCAGGTGCTTCACCGCGAGGTCGAAGCCCTTCTCCTGGTCCTGGCCGTCGGGACCCAACGCGCCGGAAGTCGGCCCGTTGAATCCGATGCTCACGGAGTTCCCCTCGGGCGGGAAGTTTCCGATGGCCTCGTAGTCCTCGCCGCCGCCGTCGCCGTTGGACGTGTCCCCGCCAGAGGAGTCGCCGCCGCCCCCGCCGCCGCTGTTGTTCTCGCCTTCGGAACCACCCCCACCGGAACAGCCCGCGAGTCCGGCCGTGAGTCCGGCCGTCCCGATTGCTTTCAGATAGCGTCGCCTGGATTCGTCAGTTAGCGCTGGTTGATCAGTCATGTTTCTTCGGAACGCTGGTAGTCACATGGTGTCATGGTATAGTTAAACTTTGTGATTATCCGGGTAGAAAACAGGACGTACGGGCGATGTCGAGCGCGAAGCCCCGGAGCCGACGCTCCGGGCGGCGGCGCGCGGGGCGAAACGCGACGCTCGTCGCCGCGGTAGATGTCGGGCGTCTTACGTCGAGGCTCGCATCCGGCTGTCGATGGCCTTCGCGAGCGTGCGCGCGAACTCGTCGTCGTTGATGTTCGCCGGCGATTCGATGACTTCCACGTGGTCGTCGAGATGTTCGCGGAGCGCGTCGAACAGCGCGTCGTCGGCCTCGGGGTCGTGGAACTCCTCGCCCTCCGCGTCGAGCATCGAGACGCCGCCGAGCGGGAGCACGAGCGCCGTGGGTCCGGTCGCGGCGTTGAGCTTCTCCGCGATGATGCGGCCGAGTTCGGCGTTCTCCTCGGGCGTCGTCCGCATCAGCGTCACCTGCGGGTTGTGGACGTGGAGCTGCCGGCCGTCGAACTCGTCGGAGACGGAGTCTCTCGGCCCGAAGTTGACCATGTCGAGCGCGCCCGTCGAGACCACCTGCGGGATGCCGCGCTCGGCCGCGGCGTCGAGTCGGTCGGGGCCCGCCGCGAGGACGCCGCCGACCAGTTCGTCGGCCCACTCGGTCGTCGTGACGTCGAGCACGCCGTCGATGACGCCCTCCTCGATGAGCGACTCCATCGCTCGGCCGCCGGTCCCGGTCGCGTGGAAGACGATGGTCTCGTAGCCGCGCGCTTCGAGCCAGTCGCGCGCCGTCTGAACGCACGGCGTCGTGACGCCGAACATCGTGATTCCGATGGTCGGTTTGTCCTCGGTCTCGGCGTCCGGTTCGTTCGACACCATCCCGACCATCGCGAGCGCCGCGTTGGAGATAACGGTCCGCGAGAGCTGGTTGAGCCCCTCGATGTCGGCGACGGAGTACATCATGGCGATGTCGTGGTAGCCGATGTACGGCTCCGTGTCGCCCGACGCCATCGTCGACAGCATCAGTTTGGGGACGCCCATCGGGAGCGCGCGCATCGCGGCCGTCGCGACCGAGGTGTTCCCCCCGCCGCCCAGCCCGAGGATACCGTCGAGTCGGCCCTCGTCGTGGAGTCGAGACGCGACGACGGCCGCGCCGTCGCCCATGATTTCGATAGCCTCGCCGCGGTCGCCGGCCTCCCGAAGCGCTTCGAGCGTGCTTCCGCCCGCCTCGGCCACGGCCGCGGCGTCGGTGTCCGGTTCGATTTCGGGGTCTCCCATCACGCCGACGTCGACGAGGTGGACTTCGAGCCCCTGCCCTTCGAGCACGTCGCGGGCGAACCCGATTTCCTCGCCCTTGGTGTCGAGCGTGCCGACGATGACGACGCTCATCGCTCACCCGCGGTGGACCGCTCGCGTCGGGCCGGTCCGTCCCCGTGGTTCGAAACCACGACACCCCGCGGCGTCGCCGTCGGTACGACAGACTGTGTGTATGCGCGGTTCATACTTACAACCGTGGCAACACGACAGACCGTCATTAACATTTGGGTTGGTCCAACGTTCACCGACTGCTGCGGCGGAGAACCTCGCGGCCTCCGCTTACCATCGGACAGTACATTCAAGTAATATTAGTTCATGAAATTTGGTAGCCCAACACAGTGAGCCGACGGGAGTAATGGCTATACTCCTGTTACACCCCGGCCGTCAGGTCGGGCGAGCAAGCGGGAGGGAGCCGCCTCTCCGTCGGTCCATTGACGGGGTACGCGGCTGGGCTGCGGTCGCGAGAGCGGCGCAGCCCCGTAATCGCACGGTAACCAACGACGACAGCGACCGACGCAACACACATGACACACGACGACGACACGACACGGGAAGCGAACGCCGGCGACGGCGACAGCGAGCGACTGAACATCAACAGGCGCGACTTCATGAAAGTGAGCGGCGCCGGGGCGGCGAACTTCCTCGGGGCCAGCGGCGTCGCGCAGGCGAAACAGCTCACCACCGACGACACGATTCGTCTCGTCGCGACGGAGGGTGACGTCCTCGCGGCGTACACGAACGAGGAGTCGGTCATCGAGGGGTCGGGTCTCGCCGACGCCATATCCGACTGGCGTCAGGGCGACCTGACGACGAACTCCCTGTTGAAGGGAATCAACAGTTGGCGCAACGGGACGGAGGTCGAGACCTCGGCGGACTCGTTCTCGTGGCTCGCGACCGCGCCCGACGAGATGGAAGACACCGTCAACCCGACGCTCGTCATGCACGAGGGCGAGGAGTACGAGATAGAGCTCTCGAACGTCATGGACGAAGACATCACGTTCGTCCTCGCGGACCCGACCGGGGAGGAGATGCAGTCCTTTTCGGCGATGGAGGGGTCCGGCGACTCGCAGACGGTCACCTTTACCGCCGAGTCGTCGATGGCGATGTACTACGCCGAGGAACACCCCGAGCAGATGCGGGGGAGCGTCGAGATAACGCCGCCGCCGGCCGAGGACAACATCAGCGTCCTCATGATGGGCGGTCCGCAGGGCGGCAGCCACAACGGCCCCGCCCGACAGGTCCAGCTCACCGAGTACCTGCTGAACCGCGGCATCGAGGTCCAGTACACCGACCGCCTCGCCGACCTCGAACCCGACGTGCTCCACCGCTACGACGCGTGGATCATGATGGACAACCGCGGCGCGAACTACGGCCAAGAGCTGACCGCGGAACAGGAGCAGTCCATCGTCGACTTCGTCGAGAACGGCGGGGGCTTCATCCCGATTCACAGCGCCTCGGCCTGTTTCACCGGCTCGGACGCCTACATGAACCTCGTCGGCGGCCAGTTCGCCGACCACAACTACAACGAGATGACGACGAGCTTCGCCCAGCCGAGTCATCCGATTCTGTCGAACCTCGACCCCATCACGGTCGAAGACGAGACGTATCGCCACATGAACCTCAACGACGACATCAACGTCCTCGCCTACGGGCAGTTCCCCGACGGGGACAGCATCCCCGAGTACGACGAGGGCCGCGAACAGGGCGAGCCGTGGTCGTGGACCCGCACGCAGGGCGACGGCCGCGTCTTCTACACCGCGTGGGGTCACGGGAGAGCGCCGTGGGCGACCGACGGCTTCAAGGCGCTTATCGAGAACGCGATTCGCTGGGTCACGAAGAACGAAGACACCATTGCCGACGACACCAAGGTCCTCAACGACCTGGAGTACATCGACGCCGACATCCCGTACTATCCGCCGCCCGAAGGCAGTATCCTGACGCCGGAGGTCCCCGAGGAGGTCGGCAGCGGGACGAGTTGGAACAAGATGCAGCGGGCGCTGAACCCCAGCGAGACGGTCCGGCGGACGATTACGCCGGAAGGGTTCGACCTCAAGCCGTTCGTCACCGAGGCCGACCTGCCGGACGACGCGAAGGGGAACATCCTCGACGCGAAGTTCGACGAACAGGGTCGCGTCTGGCTGTCGGTCACCCGCGACTACCCCAACGAACTGGGGCAGGGCCGCGACAAAATCGTCGTCTGCGAGGATACCGACGGCGACGGGCAGGCCGACGAGTTCACCGTCTTCGCGGACGGGCTGTCGATTCCGCCGAGCATGGTGGTCGTCGACGACGGCGTCGTCGTCACCGACCTCGATGACCCGAGCGAGAGCGGGAAGTTGGTCCACCTCGCCGACACGGACGGCGACGGACAGGCCGACGAGCGAACCGTCCTGTTCTCCGGGTACGGTAACGGCGACACCCACGCCGGTCCCAACGAACTGGTCCACGGCATCGACAACTGGATTTGGGGACAGGTCGGCTACTCCGGCTTCAGCGGCACCATCGCCGGCGAGGAGCGGAACTTCAGCTCCTCGGTCTACCGATTCAAGTTAGAGGACGGCTCGGTCACGGACTTCGAAATCGTCGGGGCGCTCCCGGGGAACCAGGCCGGCCTCGGCTTCACCGAGGAGGGCCTCGCGTTCGGCTCGGCCGCGACCTCTGGCCGACCGAGCAACTACTTCGCCATCCCGCATCAGTACTACGACCTCATCGAGGGAACCGGGCCGAACGACTTCGGCGCGGCGTCGGACACGAATCGGTTCCTCCCGGTCACGGACCGCGTCCGGCAGGTCGACCTCCACGGCGGGTACACCGCGGCGACCGGCCACACCATCTACACGGCGCGCGAGTATCCCCAGAAGTACTGGAACAACACCGGCTTCGTCGGCGGCGGAACGGGTCACCTGCTCGGGACGTTCTTCCTCTCGCAGGACGGTGCCGGCTACAACACCCACTACGCCCACAACATCGCCGGCGGGACCGACGCGTGGTTCGCGCCGTCGTACTCCTCGGTCGGTCCGGACGGTATGCTGTGGTTCATCGACTGGTACAACTACATCTACCAGCACAACCCGACACCCGACGGCTTCGACAACGGCCCCGGGAACGCATACATGTCCGAAGTGCGCGACCACGCGACCGCCCGGCTCTTCCGCGTCGTCTACGGCGACGACGACGGCTACGAGCCGACCGACCTCGCGGACGCGAGCGTCTCGGACCTCGTCGAGGCGCTGTCGAGTTCGAACATGTTCTGGCGGCGGACGGCCCAGCGGCTGTTGGTCGAACGGGACGAGACGGGCGCGCTCTCCTCGCTCGTCGACCTCGTCACGACGGAGACGCTCGACGAGGTCGACCTCGACCCGGCGGCGATTCACGCGCTGTGGACGATGCACGGCCTCGGCGCGCTCGACGCCGACACCGGGAACGGCACCGCGATTCAGGCCGCGCTCGGCGCGCTGACCCACTCCTCGCCGGGCGTCAGACTCACCGCGCTCCGCGTCCTTCCGCCGACGACGGACACGCGGGGGGCGATTCTCGACAACGACCTCCTCAACGACGAGGACGGTCGGGTCGCCATGTGGGCGCTCGTCGCGCTCGCGCGGACGCCGGCCGACGACGCCTCCGGCGAGGCGGTCTACCAGATGATTAGCGACGAGTCGAACTACCGGGACACGGTCCTCGTGGACGCGGCGTCGCTCGCCGGCGCGACCCACGCCGACGGCTTCATCCCGGCGTACGAGGCCAACGAGGACACGAGCGACGGCGGCGACAGCGTCGACGACCTCCCGAACCTCCTCGAAAACCCCTCGTTCGAGACGCCTGCCGGCGGCGACACCGGCGGCGACTCCGACGCGATGCCCGTCGGCTGGTCGACCACGGGGTACTCCGGCTCGCCCGAATTCACGTACGCCGAGACCGGCTACGAAGGCGACCGAAGCGTCCAAGTCTCGTCCACCGACGGGGCGGACGCCTCGTGGAACGCGACGGTCGCTGTCGACCCGAACACCGAGTACACGCTCTCCGCCTACGTCAGGACCGACAGCGTCCAACTCGTGGACGGCACCGCAATCGGCGAGGGACCGCTTGGCGCGACCATCAGCGTCGAGCAGCTAGCGAACACGGACTCGGGCACGCAGTGGGACACCATCCCGTCCGGACTGACCGGCACCAACGACTGGACGGAGCTGAGCACCACAATCAACAGCGGCGACCTCGAAGAACTCCAGATTAACTGCCTGTTCGGCGGCTACGGCGAGGCGACCGGTACGGCGTGGTTCGACGGCGTCTCGCTGACCGACCCGGACGGCACCGACGTGCTCTCGAACGGCTCGTTCGAGGAGAGCACCGGCGGCGGCGAACCCGCGATGCCCGCCGACTGGACGACCAACACGTTCGCGGGCACCGCCGAGTACACCTACGCGGACGCGGGTCAAGACGGCAGCCAGAGCGTCCAGATCTCGTCCACCGAGGGCGCGGACGCGGTCTGGCTCGCCGACGGCATCTCGGTCCAGCCCGAGACGGAGTACACCCTCAGCGGCTGGATACGGACCGAGAACGTGCAGGCGAGCGACTCGGCCCGCGGCGCGCTGTTCAACGTCCACAGCACTGACTTCGAGACCGACCCGCTGACCGGAACGAACGACTGGACGGAGGTGAGCACCACGTTCACGACGGGTGCCGACACCTCGACGGTCCAGATTAACTGTCTGTTCGGCGGCTTCGGCAACGCGACGGGGACGGCGTGGTTCGACAACGTCTCGCTGACCGACCCCGACGGGAACAACCTCCTGCCGAACGCCTCGTTCGAAGAGGCCGCGGACACCGACTCGTCGTCGGACCCCGAGGGGCCGGCGAACTGGGAGGGAATCACCTACGGCGGCACGGCCGAGTTCACCTACACCTCGGACGTGGCGCGGACGGGCGACTACAGCATCCGCGTCGACTCCACCGAGGGCGCTGACGCGTCGTGGACGCAGTACCGCGACGACCTCGAACCGAACTCCGAGTACCGCTTCCGGGCGTGGGTCAGGACCTCGGACGACTTCAGCAACTCCGAGGACGGCTTCGGTGAAATCGGAAGCTCCTACGGCGTCACCATCAACATCCACTCGCTCGGACAGGGTTCCGTCACGGACTACTACACGGACCCCGTCGAGGACTGGCAACTGCTCGAAACGACGTTCTCGACCGGCGCGTCGCCCGGCGAGTTCCAGTTCAACCTGCTGTTCGGCGGCTGGGGCAACGCCACCGGCACCGCGTGGTTCGACGACACCGAACTCAAGCGCGTCGGCGGCTCCGGCAACGGGCTGGAACTCGTCTACGACCGCGTCACCGAACACGTCGAGGCGACGAGTGGTGACGGCGGCGGCGGTGACAGCGACGACGGCGGCAGCGATGTCATCCCGTCCGGGTCGACCATCGAACTCGAAGCCGAGAGCAACGAGGGCTGGACCGGCGTCGCGCCGTCCGGCATCGCGGACGCGACGAACCCGACGCTCACCCTCGAAGCCGGCGGCGAGTACACGGTCACGTGGACGAACCGAAACGGCGCGCCCCACAACTTCGAGGTCGTCAACGGCGACGACTCCGTCGTCAACGATATCTCCACGTCGTACCTCGCGACGCAGGGCGAGTCACAGAGCGTCACGTTCACCGTCACCGACGCGATGGCGGAGTACGTCTGTCGCGCCCACAGCTTCCGGATGCGCGGCACCATCGAAATCGCGAGTTCGAGTAACTGAGCGGGCGAACCCCGTTCCGACTGCGGTCCGCGGCGTCTTTTCTTTCGTATCGAACTCGAACCGAGCGACGCGGAAAATCAGTGCTTCGAGCGCGCCGCGGCGATGGCGATGGCGAAGCTACGCTCGCGGCCCGGCGAACAGCGACGGGCGCTCGAACCCGAGCGACACGTCGTCCGCGATGCCGAGGAGGTCAGCGACCGTCGGGGCGAACCGCCGGGCATCGACGACGCCACCGGATGAGCCGTCGGGTGCCGCCGGCCCGCCGAAGCCGTAGAAGCCGCGCGTGTCTGGGTCGACGCGACCGTGCGACCCGGACACCTTCGTCGGGTCGAGCGTCACGAGTCCCTCGTCGCCGAGGAACAGTTCGCACGGGTCGAAGCCGGGCTTGGCGTGGATGTCCATCTCCGTCGCGTACGACGGCGCGTCGGCGTCGTCGCCCCACCAGTAGTACTGAAACCACGCGTCCGCGTCCGCGACGACGACGAGGTCGCCGGCGTTCGGGTGGTCCGCGCCGCCCCGCGCCTCGCCTTCGAGCACCGCGTCGACGCCGGGGAGCGCTTCGAGCACCTCTCGGGCGGCCGCCGGCCGGTCGGTGTACACGTGCGCGATTTGGTGGTCGACCATGGCGAACGCCGACGACGCGGCGATATCGACCCCCTCGCCGCCCTCGCCGTCGTCGCGCACGGAGAGCAGGCCCGCCTCGCGGAGCGCTCGGTTCGGGAACACCGGGGTGTCGACCGCGTTGAAGCCGTACTCGTTGACGACGCCCACCGCCGTCTCGGACCAGCGGGGCGTCGCTTCGAGCCAGTCGAGGAACCCGCCGACGAGGTCGTCGACGACGCCCACCGCCTCCCGGAGTTCAGGCGAGTCGGGGCCGTGGCGCTGGGCGTCGTAGTCGAGGTGCGGCACGTACACCCACAGCAGGTCCGGGTCGGACCGTGCTATCGACTCCCGCGCGGCCGCGAGAATCCACTCGCTGCTCCGCTCGTCGGCGACCGGCCCCCAGTAGTTGTGCAGCGGGAAGTGGCCGTACTCCTCGCGGAGGTCGTCGTAGAAGCCGTCGGGGTTCGTCCAGCAGTCCATCTCGACGAGGGTGTTGTCCTCGTCTTCGATGGGCGACGGCGTGACGGCCACGTCGGCGCTCGTGCCGATGAGGTGTTGGAAGAACAGCGCGCCCGTCGTGAGGCCCGCCTCGTCGCTCGCGGCCTCCCACAGTCGGGTTCGCGTCCCCCGGTCGCGCTCCCAGAACTCGGCGACCTGGCGCTCGCGGTCGAACTCGCCGCTGGACACGTCGCCGTGGCTCGCGGGCGACCGCCCGGTCGAGAGCGTCGTCTGCGCGGGGACGGTGACGCTCGGAAACGAGGGTTCGAGCGCCCCGGACGGCCTTCCGGCGAGCAGGTCGGCGACGTTCGGTGCCAGTCCCTCGTCGAGGTGGTGCTGCTGGAGGCCGACGATATCGAGGACGACGACGCGCCCGGCGTCGGACGCGGTCGCGTTCGAGGGGCTGTGAGTCGTCACAGTCCCTCCGCGTGGCGCTCCGCGTAGTCGTAGAGGAGTCGGAACTGCTCGGACAGTTCGTGGCTGTCGACGCCCTCGGGGGACTTGAAGAAGGACGCGAGGTGCGGCATCGTCCCGCCCTCGCCGCGCTCGTCGCCGAAGGCGGCCAACCGGACCAAGTCCAGGACGAGCGGGGCGGCGAGCGCCGAGTCGGCTCCCTCCCACGTGAACTGCATCTTCATCTCCGTCCCGAGGAAACCCTCGAAGTGGACGTGGTCCCACGCGGTCTTCCAGTCGCCGAGCGACGGCGTGTAGTCGATGCGGACGGCGTTGTGGGTCTCGTAGCCGAGGATGTCGTCCAGCAGGCTGCCCTTGCTCTCTATCTTCCCCGCCTTGTTGGCGTCGTCTTCGAGGACGAGCCCGTCGCTGTTGCCGAGGATGTTGTGGCCCTCCCACGAGAGGACGCGCAGGTTCCGCCCCGCGAACATCGGCCCGAGCGCGGACTTCATCAGCGTCTCGCCGGTCTTCCCGTCGCGGCCCATGTGCGGGACGCCGTTCCGCTCCGCGAGTTCGCGCAGGCCGCCGAGCGAGGAGCCGGTGCTGGGCGTGAAGTTGACGTACGGGTGGCCGTCGAGGAGCGCCGCGTAGGCGTACAGGGCGCTCGCGGGGAGGTTCGGGTCGTCGCGCTCGACCGCCGTCTCGAACGCCGCCAGCGTGTCGTAGTCGCCGGGCGTCGGAATCGGCGGCTCGGTCGACGCGGCGTTCACGACGACCAGCCGGTCGACGCCCTGCGAGTCGGCGAAGGCGGCGTAGTCGGCCCGTATCTCCTCGACGATGTCGGCGACGGCCACGTCGGCGCTCGCCGTCTCCGAGGACATCCCCTCGACCGCCTCGCCGCACCGCCGGGCGGTCCCGAGTTCGACCCGCTCGTCGATTTCGCGCAGGTCGTCGCGGACCGCGTCGAGGGTGTCCGGTGCCACGACGCCGCCGTGACCCGCCATCTCCTCGGCGGTCTCCCCGATGCGCTGGGACCGGATGTCGTGGCCCCCGAACACGAGGTCGTCGACGGCGGGAAGGTCCAGCGCGGCCACGGGGTCGCGGGCCGTCACCATCCCGGTCGTGTCCGCGACTCCGCGGGCGATTGCGCGCGCGCCGGTCATCGAGACGCTCGCGACGTTACCTCTGGCTCCGATAATCCACACTCCGACTGTCATCGACTCACGATTGCGGTGGCCGATACATAACCTTGTCCGTCAATCATGACTGTTTCCGCGTCGGTGCCGGCGGGCGACCGCTCACCAGTCGAGGGAGGTGTCGGCGTCCCGCCTGTCGAGTTGGTCGCCGTGCTTGCTGAAGTCGAGGTTCCGGTCGAGCACCGTCTCCTCGGGGTGTCGCCACGTCTCGTCGCAGTCGGCGCAGCGCCACTCCTCGTAGGGACGGCCGTCCTCGGGGGTGACGCGGTTCGATTCAATCGGCTCGCCGCAGAACGGACAGTGTTCCGGCATGCGACTACGGCGTCGGCGCGGACGAGTAAATAGCTGTCTCCGCCGGCGTGCGGGGTCGATTCAGTCGGCCGTTTCGTCCCCCACTCCGCCGTCGTCACCCGATCCACCGAAACAATGATTAACTACCATCAGAGAGGTAGGCCACATGTCGATACCAATTATCGACCCGCACATGCACATGGTCTCTCGGTCGACGAGCGACTACGAGCGCGCCCGGCTCGCGGGCGTGGAATGCTGCGTCGAACCGGCGTTCTGGAGCGGGACGGACAAGCGACACGCGGCGTCGTTCTTCGACTACTTCGAGCAGATAATCGAGTTCGAGACCGACCGGGCGGAGCGGGCGGCGGGCATCGACCACTACGTCACCGTCGGCCTCGAACCCAAGGAGGCGAACTACCCCGAGATGGCAGAGGCCGTGATGGACGGTCTTCCCGAGTACCTCGACCGCGAGCACGTCGTCGGACTCGGTGAAATCGGGCTCGACCAGGGGACCGAGGCCGAGGAGTACGCGTTCAGACGCCAACTCAGGATGGCGGAGGAGCGCGAACTGCCGGTCATCATCCACACCCCGCACACCCAGAAGCCCGAGGGGACCGAGCGACTCGTCGAGATGATTCGGGAGGAAGACGTGACCGAAGAGCGAATCGTCATCGACCACAACACCGAGAACACGGTCGATATCTCGCTGCAGACCGACTGCTGGCTCGGCTTCACGCTCTACCCCGGGAAGATAGACGCCGAGACGACCATCGACATCCTCGAAGAGTACGGCACCGACAAGATGTTGCTCAACAGCGCCGCCGACTGGGACCCCTCGGACCCGCTCGCGGTCCCGAAGGCCCGGGACAAGATGCTCGACCGCGGCTGGGACCGAGACGAGGTGCGCAAGGTCGTCTACGACAACCCGCGGGAGTTCTTCGGCCAGTCGCCGAACTTCCACTACGAGGTGTGACCGATGGAGTTCGGCTTCTCGATGAACGCGTTCCGGCAGCGAACCCTCAGCGAGGGGGTCGAGGCGATAGCCGACGCCGGCTACGACGGCGTCGAAATCCTGCTCGACGACCCGCACCTGTTCCCGGGGACGGCCGACGGCGACGACCTCGAACGCGCTCGGACGCTCCTCGACGACTGCGGTATCGAAGTCAGCAACTGCAACGCGTTCATGCTCAGCGCCGTCGAGCCCTCCGCGGAGAGTCGGGCGGCGACGTTCAACCGCGATACCGAGGCGTTTCACCACCCCTCGTTCGTCGAGCTCGACCCCGAGGACCGACAGGCGCGGGTCGAGCACACGAAGAACGCGCTCGCAACCGCGGCCGCGCTCGGCTCGGACAGCATCTCGGTTCCGCCGGGCGGGCCCGTCCCCGAGCGCATGTCGCGGGCCGACGCGCTCGACGCGTTCGTCCGGGGCCTCCGCGAGGTCGCCGACGCCGCGGAGAAACTCGGCGTCGACGTGCTAGTCGAACCCGAACCGCACCTGCTCATCGAGACCTCCGAGGACTTCCTCGACCTCCTCGACCGAGTCGACTCGCCCCGAATCGGCTGTAACTTCGACGCGGGACACTTCTACTCGGTCGGCGAGGACCCGGTCGAACTGGTGGAGACGCTCGCGCCCCACACGCCGCACTACCACCTCGAAGACATCCCGGGCGACCGCACCCACGAACACACCCAACTCGGGGAGGGGGCGATGGACATCGACGGCTTCCTCGACGCGGTCGAGGCGACCGGCTACGACGGCTACGTCACGGTCGAACTGTACCCCTACCAAGAGACCGCGGCGGAGACGGCCCGAACCGCGATGGAGTACCTCGAAGCCCATGGCTGGGCCTGACCCCCCGAGTCGGAGACGAATCCCCGTCCGGGCGACTGACCGACGATGAATCGAACGAACGCCACACCCGCGACCGGCGACCTTCGACGCTCGCTTTCGAGCCTCGCCAGACTCGTCCGCGTCCCGAACCTGTTCACCGCGCCGCCCGACGTTATCCTCGGGGCGGTACTGGTCAGCGGCGGCCGCCCGTCGGTTCCGCTCTCGTCGCTCGCCGGCGTCGCGCTCGCCTCGGGGCTGCTGTACGCGGCCGGTACGACGCTCAACGACTACGCCGACGCCGACGAGGACGCACGGCACCGTCCGGAGCGCCCGATTCCGTCGGGTGACGTGTCGCGCACGCGAGCGAGAAATCTCGGCGTCGCACTCCTCTGTGCCGGCGTCGTCGTCGCCGCGGTGGCCGGGGGACCCACCGCCGGCCTCGTCGCCGTCGTCCTCGGTTCGTTCATCGCGCTCTACGACGGCGCGCTCAAGGACACGCCGCTCGGCTTCGCGGCGATGGGTGGCTGTCGGGGTGCGAACGTCGCCCTCGGCATGGCGGTCGTCGCGGGGTCACCCTCCGCACCGACGGCCCCGACGGTCCCGGCGTGGGTGTACCTCGTTCCGGTCGTCGTCGCGCTCTACATCGCCGGCGTCACGTACATGGCCGAGCGGGAGACCGGCGCGGGCGACTCGCGGGCGGCGCTGGTCGGGATAGCCGGCGTCGGACTCGCGGTCGGGTCGGTAGTCGCGGCCGCCGCGACGGTCGGCATCGACCCGCGCGACCCCGCGACGCTCGCCGTGGCCGGCGGACTCCTCGCCTGGTTCGCGGCGTGGACCGGCCGCGACCTCCTCGCCGCCTACGCCGACCCCCGTCCGGGAACTATCGGCCCCGCGGTCGGCACGTGCGTCCTCGGACTCGTCGTGCTGAACGCGGCGGTCGCCGGACTGCTGAGTCCCGCGTGGGGCGTCGTCGTGGCGGCGTTCGTCGTCCCGGCGGTCGGCCTGTCGACGGCGTTCGACGTGTCGTGAACTGGCCCGGCGCGTCGGCGACGCGGGGCATCGCGCTCCGTCTCGAACGTTGGCAGTACCAAAACAATTATTCATGTGTGACTGTACCACGACGTATGGTACAGTTAGCCTTCTCTACGAACGGGTACTCGCGTTTCGACCTGCCGGAGGCGATCCGACGAATCGCCGACCACGGCTACGACGGGGTCGAGATACTGGCGGACGAACCGCACGCGTTCCTCGCCGACTTCGACGAGACCGACCGCGAGCGCGTCTTGGGCGCGCTGGACGAGACCGGACTCTCCGTGTCGAACGTCAACGCGAACACGACGTGCGGCTACTACGACGACGCGCCGCCGTCGGCCTTTTTCGACCCGACCATCATCTCGGGCGACGAGGAGGACCGCCGGTGGCGAATCGAGTACACGAAGGCCGCGCTCGACTTCGCCGCGCTGGTCGACGCGCCCGCGGCGTGCGTCGCAAGCGGGTCGGCGCTCCCCGGGACGCCGCCGAGCGAGGCCTACGACTACCTGCTCGAATCGCTCGACGAACTCACCGACTACGCCGAAGGCGTCGGCGTCGACCTCGGTATCGAGTTCGAACCGGAACTGCTCGTCGAGTGCACCGAGGAGGTGCTGACGCTCATCGACGACGTGGGGAGCGACGCGCTCGGCGTCAACTTCGACGTCGGCCACGCCGCCGTCTGCGGCGAGGACCCCGCCGAGAGCATCCGACAGTGCGCCGGTCACATCACCGGCATCCACCTCGAAGACATCGAGGGCGGCCGCGGCGGAAAGCACTACCATCTCATCCCCGGCGAGGGCGACCTCGACTTCGAACCCGTCTTCGGCGCGCTCGACGACATCGGGTACGACGGCTTCGCGACGTTCGAACTGTACACCTACCCCGACGAACCCGACGAGGCGGCCCGGCGCGCGCGAGACGAACTGGTCGAATACGCCCGCTGACGAGCGGGATACGGCCCCAAATTCGCGGTTCGAGACACCGGACAGCGGCCCGAGCGGACTCGAACTCCCACGAGCGGCGTCCCGTGAGCGGCGTCGCGGTCCGCCCGACCCGCAGCCGTTCCGGGATAATCGTTAACTATTTGCATGGCGCTTTCGATTCACACGCTGACTGCATGCTTTCCAGCGAGAGCGAGCTATCCGCATCCAGAGGTAGCGCGCGCCCGAGACGCCAGTCTCCCGACCGACGAGTCGAACAGACACCGCCGGCGACCCCGCCCCGCCGAGACGAGCCGAAGCGGCCGTCACAATCCGAGTCCGCCCGCTCATCATGAGGCCGGACATTCCACGTCCGGGGCGGTCGGCGGAGCTCCGGCACGCGCTTCCGGTCGTCGTGGTGGCAGTTCTCTTGGTGGTCGGTTCGCTCGGACTGGGCGCGGCTGTCGCGCCGGTCGCCGCGGACGCTCACGGCGGGACCCTCGTGCGGACGGTCGACGACGCGACGCTCGCGCCGGGCGAGTCCACCACCGTCACGGTGGAGATAAACGCCTCCGAGCGGGGGAACTTCACCGTGGTCGAAGCGCTGAGTCCGGGCTTCGCGTCGGTCGAACTCGTCGACGACGACGGCGCGGACTTCTCCGGCGTCCGCGACGCCAACGACGAACTGTTCGCCACCTACGGCGACCGAGAGAACGTCACGCTCCAGTACCGCGTGACCGCCGCCGACTCGGCGGGCGCGACGACCCACGAGCTCACCGGCTACGGCGACTTCGGTCTCGAAGACACCCGAGCCACGACCACCGGCGACGGGGAGATCAGCGTCTCGGCCGACGGCGGGTCGAGCGTGACTCGGTCGGTCGACGACGCGACGCTCGCGCCGGGCGAGTCGGCGACCGTCTGGGTCAACGTCGAACGGGACCGGGCGGCGAACTTCACGCTCGTCGAGGAGTTCAGCCCGGCGTTCGGTTCGGTCGAAATCGTCGATGCCGACGGCGCGGATTTCTCCGGCGTCCGTGACGCCAACGACGAACTGTTCGCCACCTACGGCGACCGGAAGGCCGTCACGCTCGTCTACGAGGTGACCGCCGACAACGACGCGACGGCCGGCACGGTCTACGAGTTCGACGGCTTCGCCGACGTGAACGGCTCGGAGTCGCCGACCGCCGGAACTACTGAAATCGACGTACAAGAGGCGAGCGACGACGGCGATGTCTCGGCCGCCCGATCCATCGACCGCGCGACGCTGGAACCGGGTGGGTCCGCCACGGTTCGGGTCGCCGTCGACCGCGACCGGGCGACGAACTTCACGCTCGTCGAGGAGTTCAGCCCGGCGTTCGGCTCGGTGGAGATAGTCGACGACGACGGCGCGGACTTCTCCGGCGTCCGCGACGCCAACGACGAGCTGTTCGCCACCTACGGAGAGCGGGAGTTGGCCACGCTCGTCTACGAGGTGACCGCCGACAACGACGCGACGGCCGGCACGGTCTACGAGTTCGACGGCTTCGCGGACGCGAACGGCTCGCAGTCCGCGACCGGCGGGTCCGGCGAAATCAGCGTGCAGGCGTCGGACGACGGCTCCGGCGCGGTTCGGTCGGTCGATGACGAAACACTCGCGCCCGGCGAATCGACCACGGTACGGGTCGAGGTCGACCGGGACGAGGCGACGAACTTCACCATCATCGAGGAGTTCAATCCCGCGTTCGCGTCGGTCGAACTCGTCGACGACGACGGGGCTGATTTCTCCGGCGTCCGCGACGCTAACGACGAGTTGTTCGCTACCTACGGCGACCGCGAGAACGTCACCCTCGTCTACGAGGTGACCGCGGGCGACGACGCGGGCGCCGCCACGGCGTACCAGTTCGACGGCTTCACCGACGTGAACGGGTCGGAGCTGACGATTGGCGGCACCGACGAACTCGACGTTCAAAGCGGGTCCGACGACAACTGGGACCTCACTCGCTCGGCAGACGACACGACGCTCGAACCCGGTGAATCGACCGTCGTCTCGGTCGAAATAACCGGGAACGAGACGACGAACTTCACGCTCGTCGAGGAGTTCAATCCCGCGTTCGCGTCGGTCGAACTCGTCGACGACGACGGCGCGGACTTCTCCGGCGTCCGCGACGCCAACGACGAACTGTTCGCCACCTACGGCGACCGAGAGAGCGTCACGCTCCAGTACCGCGTGACCGCCGGCGAGGACGTGAACGAAGACGCCTCGTACCAACTCGACGGGTTCGCGCAGTTCGACGCCGACGGCACGGAGATGGACGTCGACGGCGTCGAGTCGCTCACAGTCGGTTCCGACGGAGTCGCCGGCGGTGGCGGCGGTGGCGGCGGTGGAGCTGACGATGACGATGACGACGACGAGAGTGGTGATGACGACGACACAGACGACGGGAGTTCCGACACGCCCGAGTCCACTGACTCCCCGGACGACGGCGACGATGAGGACACCGACGACGACAACGGTGACGACGGCGGTGACGACTCGGGTGATGGTGACGACGGGTCGGACGACGACTCGGGCGGCGATGACGACGGGTCGGACGACGACTCGGGCGACGGAGCGCCCGAGACGGCGACCCCCGAGACGGACACGCCCGTGACGACCACGACGGACACGCCCGTTCCCGGGTTCGGTGTCTCGGTCGCGCTCGTCGCGCTGGTGCTCGGCTCGGTCTTCCTCGCGCGCCGGCGAACGAACTAACGGGACGACGAGACGACTGGCCCTCCCCGCACCTTCTCCGTTCCCCCTCGAACTCCGTCAACCCACGCGTCCTCCAGCCTCTCGAACCGCGTTCTCGGGCCTGACTCGGACATTCAGAAGTTTTAATATAATAACTCCCAAGTCGTAGTTCAGGGTCCATCATGACAGAATGGTCTAGGCGGCGGTTTCTACAGACAGGCGCAGCCCTCGGCATCGCCGGAACGCTCCCGCAGACGACGACGAACGTGTCGGCGGCGTCACCGGCGTTGGAGAAGTTCGTGCAACCGCTCCCGGTTCCGTCGGTTCGAGAGCCCGACGGACAGCGAGACGGCGCGGACGCCTACGAGATATCGGTCTCCGAGGTCACCCAACAGCTCCACCCGGACCTGCCGGAGACGACGGTCTGGGGGTTCGACGGGTCGTATCCCGGGCCGACCATCGAGGCGGACGCCGGGAGTCCGGTCCACGTCCGATTCGACAACAGCGGCCTCCCCAGCGAGCACCTCTTTCCCGTCGACGAGCGAATCGGCGGCACGACGTCGGAGAACCACGCCGGCTACGACGGCCCGGTTCCGGAGGTCCGGACCGTCACCCACTTCCACGGCCTCGAAGTCGCCCCCGCGAGCGACGGGCAGTCCGACATGTGGACCTCGCCGGGCGGGGTCGAGGGGCCGCGGTTCGAATCGGAGTGGCAGGAACTGCCGATGGAACAGGGGCGGACGACTTCGACGTACCACGACCACACACTGGGAATCACCCGGCTCAACGGCTACGCCGGGCTCCTCGGTCTCTACTCGATTACGACCGACGCCGAGCGGGAACTCGGTCTGCCGTCGGGCGACTACGATATCCCGCTTCTGTTGCAGGACAAGGAGTTCAACGACGACGGCTCGCTGCACTACCCCGAGGAGTTCGTCTCGGCGTTCCTCGGCGACACGGCCGTCGTCAACGGGGCCGTGTGGCCGTACGTCGAGGTCGAACCGCGGCGGTACCGCCTCCGCGTCGTGAACGGCGCGAACCACCGGTCGTTCGACCTCCAGTTCGAGAACGAAAGCGGGTCGGGCGTCCCGACGATGTATCAGTTCGCGCCCGGTCACGGCTTCCTCGAATCCGTCGTGCCCGTCGGGCCGAGCGGCGACCTCGACTCGCTCCTGCTCACGCCCTTCGAGCGCGGCGAACTCGTCGTCGACTTCTCCGACCACGCGGGCGAGACGCTCACGCTCACCAACGGCGCGGACATGGGGCCCGAACTGACCGACCTCGTGCAGTTCCGCGTTTCGAACCCCGAGACGCCGCCGGAAGACGCGAGCGCCGACCCGACGAGCCTGTCGCTTCCGACGCCGACCTCGTACGACGAGAGCGACGCGCGGGTGACCCGCGAGATGACGCTCGGGACCGAGGTGAGAAACGGTCTCGTCACGAACACCCTGAACGGCCACGTCTTCGGCGACGAGGACGCGCCGGTCTACCCGCAACTCGGGTCGACCGAGATATGGGAACTGCAGAACGAGTCGGGCGGGCGGCACCCGATTCACCTGCATCTCGTCACGTTCCGGGTCATCGGCCGCGGGCCCGACGGGACCCAACCCCCGGACCCGAACGAACTGGGGCCGAAGGACACCGTCCGGGTCGACCCCAACGAGCGCGTGCGGATAATCGCCACGTTCGAGGGGTACACCGGGCAGTTCCCGTGGCACTGCCACATGCTCGAACACGAGGACAACAAGATGATGATCCCGTTCGTCGTCGAGAACCCCATCGCGGCCTACGCGAACGAGGAGAACGTCGTCGACGCGACGGGCCTGACCGACGCGGTCGGCGACTGGCGGAACGACGACCTCGAAACCGAGGTCCTCCTCGAAGTCATCGACCAGTGGCGGAGCGGCGACGAGGTCGCCGACTGAGCGCCGTCGAGTTACTGCATCGGGTCCGCAGACGGCTCCGAGAACCACCGACTGCGCACGGCGTACGCGACGAGGACGACCGCGGTGGCGACGCCGATAATCGAGTACACGTCGACCTCGGTGAGCGACCGGGCGGCTTCACCGAGATAGACCGCCAGTATGGCCTCGATGGTGTACCGCCCGCCGCGGCCGAGCACCGACGCCGCGAGGTACGTCCGGAGGTCGAGGTCGAACACGCCCGACCCGATAGAGAGCAGTTCGTACCCCTCCGGAATCGGCGCGAACGCCCCGAACGCGACCGTCGCGAACCCCGAACGCTCGAAGTAGCGCTCCACCTTGTGGATCCGCTCGCCCGCGAACCGCGAGTCCAGCGCGCGACGGCCGCCCTTCTTCCCCATGAGGAAGCCGACCAGCCCCGCCGACACCGACCCGACGGTGGCGACGACCGCGTACAGGAGCGCGAATTCGGGGTTCGTCGCCGAAAGGGGAACGAGCACCAAGTCCGGCGGGACGGGCAGCAAGAAGAATTCGAGGAACGCCACGAGCAACAGTCCCGGCGCGCCGAACGAGGCGAAAAACGCGGTCGATAATTCGACAGTCTCCAGTACGTCTAGCATCGTCGTCTCTACGCACCCGCTGCTGTCAGTAATAAGTATCGCCGGTCGTGAACTTCGGCTCCGCGGGCGGGAGCCTTCGAAACGAGGAGTCGCCGCGGGTGCAAAGCGGCGGGTTCGGTGCTGGTTCGTGAGTCGCGTCGGGCGTTGTGGTTCGCGGGGGAGTGCGTCAGGCTATCGGCTGTCGGTGACGTGGTCAGTCGAGGGCGTCGGCCAGCTTCTCGATGGGGTGCGGCGGGCGGGACTCGCCGGGTCTGTCGCCGAGTTGAGACCGACACGACGCGCCGGGTGCCGTGACGACGTCGCCGGGGCTCTCGTCGACCTGCCCGAACAGGATTTCGCCGATTCCCTTCGAGAGTTCGTAGTGCTCTTCCTCGTAGCCGAACGACCCGGCCATCCCGCAGCAACTGGAGTCGAGCGGGTCGACGGCGTAGCCGGAGCGACGCAGGACGCCCACGGCGTGGTGGTCCTTGTTCGTCGCCTTCTGGTTGCAGTGGCCGTGATACGTCAGCGTCTCGGCGGGGGCGTCGAAGTCGAGGTGGTCGTCGGCGCGAACGACGTCGAGGTACTCCATGATGCCGTAAGCCGACCCCGAGACGAGTTCGACGGCCGTCCCGTCGAGGAGGTCGAGATACTCGTCTTGGAACATCACCGCGTCGGAGGGCTCGACGAAGACGACCGACCAGCCGTCGTCGACGTAGGGGCGGAGCCGCCCGACGTTGTGTCGTGCCCGGTCGCGGGCCGTGTCGAGCATCCCCATCGAGAACGCGGCGCGACCGCTCGGTTCGAGGTCGCTCGGAATCCGCACGTGGACGTTCGCGGCTTCGAGGACCTCGACGGCGGCCTTGCCGGGTTCGGGGTAGTTGTAGTTGGTGTAGGTGTCGGGGAACAGAAGCACCTTCCCCCGGGCGTCGGCGGGCGACACCGACGACCCGCCGCGGGCCTCGAACCACTCTTCCAGCGACTCGCTGCTGAACGTCGGCAGTTCGCGCTCGCTGGCGATGCCGAGGACCTTCTCCATCAGGAGGCGGCTCCCCGGTAGCTCCGCGGCGACGTTCGAAAGCGGGGCCAGTTTGCTTCCGAGTTCGGACAGCGTGTCGATGTTGCCGAACACCCGCGAGCGGAGGCCGGTGCCCTCCTTTTGGTGGTACTGGTGTTTCACCTCGGACTTCAGCTTCGCCATGTCGACGCCGGTCGGGCAGTCGCTCTGACAGCCCTTACAGCCGACACAGAGGTCCAGCACCTCGGTCTGGAAGCGTTCGGAGTACAGTTCGTCCTCGGGGAGTTCGCCCGAGATGGCGGCCCGGAGCATGTTCGCGCGCCCGCGAGTCGTCTGGACTTCCTCCTTCGACGCGCGGTAGGTCGGGCACATGGTGTTCGAGTCGGTCTGTCGGCAGGTGCCGCAACCGTTACAGAGTTCGACGAGGTGCGAGAACCCCCCCTCGTCGGAGAAGTCGAGGTCGGTCTGGGGCTCGACGGACTGGTAGTCCGGACCGTACCGGAGGTTCTCGCGCATGTCCGCGCCGACGCCGCGGTCGCTGTCCGGTCCGGGGTCCGAGGGTCCATCTCGGTAGACGACGTTGCCGGGGTTGAACACCCAGTCGGGGTCGAACGCCGTCTTCAGCTCCTTGAACGCGCCCCAGAGTTCGGGCCCGTACATCTTCGGGTTGAACTCGGTCCGGGCCATCCCGTCGCCGTGCTCGCCCGAAAAGGCCCCGTGGTGTTCGACGACGAGGTCGGTCACGTCGTCGGTGATGGAGTGCATCTTCTCGATGCCCTCGTTCTCTTTGAGATTCAGAATGGGACGGATGTGAAGCGTCCCCGACCCGGCGTGGGCGAAGTACGCGGCGGAGGTCCCGTGGTCCTCCAGCACGTCCTCGAACTTCTGGACGTACTCCGCGAGTTCCTCGGGCGGGACGGTCGCGTCCTCGATGAACGGGTAGGGCTTCGGGTCGCCTTCGAGGCTCATCAACAGCGGAATCGCCGCCTTGCGGAGCTTCCACAGTCGCCCCTGGCTCTCCTCGGAGTAGGCTTCGAGCACGTCGAACGCCGCGCCGGCATCGACGAAGTGGGCGTTCGTGTCGGCGACCGCCGCCTCGAAGTCGTCGACGAGTTCGTCGTCCCACTCCAGCATCAGCGCCGCCTTCGCCCCCTCCGGGATGGGTTCGGCGTACTCGGCGTAGCCCTCAGACTCGCGGGCGAGGCGGAACACCTCGTCGTCCATGAGTTCGACGGCGCTGACGGGGAATTCGAGGGCTTCGGGAACGGCCTCCATCGCCTCGACGAGGTCGTCGAAGCAGTACAGCGCGAGCGCCGTCTCGTCCGGTTTGGTGACGAGCGAGACGGTGGCCTCGACGATGACGCCGAGGGTGCCCTCCGCGCCGACGAACAGCTTCGAGAGGTTGATGACCTCCTCGCCGTCGTCGTTCTCGTAGATGACCTTCTGGAGGTTGTACCCCGACACCGAGCGCTTGAGCGACGGATACTTGTTCTCTATTTCTGACTCGTGGTTCTCGACGAGGCCCCGAACCGTCCGGTAGATGTCCGCCTCCAAGTCGTCTTGGGCGAGAATCGAATCGTACTCGTCGCCGTCGAGGACGACCTCGCGGGTGTGAATCCGAGACCCGTCGGACAGAATCACCTCTAACTCCTCGGTGTAGGCGTCAGTGATGCCGTATCGGACCGAGTGCGCGCCCGTGGAGTTGTTGCCGATACCGCCGCCGACGGTCGAGCGGTTCGACGAGGCGGGGTCCGGCGCGAACTTCAGTCCGTGGTCGGCGAGCGCGGCGTCGAGATGGTCTTGGACGCACCCCGGTTGGACGGTCGCGCGTCTCGCCTCCGGGTCGATATCTACGATATCGTCCATGTACTTCGTGAAATCGATGACGACGCACCCCCGGCCGACGGTCTGGCCGCCCAGCGAGGAGCCCGTTCCGCGTGGCAGAACGGGGACGCCGTGGCTCGTCGCCGTCTCGACGGCGGCGCGCACGTCGTCGGCGTCCTTCGGCACGACGACTCCCGCGGGTCGCGCCTGATAGATGCTGCCGTCGGTCGCGTACAGCACCTGCGCGTACTCGTCGAACTTCACGTCACCGTCGACGCGGCCCCGTAACTCCGACGCCAACGCGGAGTACGCCGCCACGTCCGGCCGGTCCAAGTCTAGCGTCGTCGCCGATGTCTCTCCTCCCCGAGGGGAGTCGAGAATGTCTTCGACTGCCATCATCAATGGTACACATACGCACGGATTAAATCCTCTGGTGTTGCGACGCGTTCTCGTCCCCCGAACCGCCCGCGACGACCGAGGTGGGGATTTATATTCACGTCCTCGGTACGTAACCGCATTCATGGTCAGGTCACCGAACTGGAACCAAACTGACGTGGCACGCGCTGTCCCGACAGCGTCCGAAACGGAGGTCGACCAACTACTCGCCAGCCTCCAGCGACTGACCGGCATCGGCGTGTGGACGTACGACGTGTCGAGCGACGAACTGTGGTGGAGCGACGAGGCAAAGCGGATACACGGGTTCGACGCGTCGGCGACGCCGACCGTCTCGGACGTCGTCGACCAGTACGCCGAGGCCGACCGCGACGGCGTGATGGGCCGCCTCGCCGACGCTATCGAACGCGGCGAGTCCTTCTCTCTCGACGTGCAGTACGCGAGCGAGCGAACGACCGAGCGGTCGATACGGCTGGCGTGCGAACCGCTGGTCGAAGACGGTCGGACGGTCACCCTCCACGGCGTCGTACAGGACGTGACCGACACGAAGCGGCAGGAACAGCGCATCGAGATTCTCCGGCGGACGAGTCAGGAGCTACGGAACGCGAGTTCGAAGGCGGAGGTCGCGGAGATTCTGGCCGACGCGGCGAAGAACGTCCTCGGTCTCGTCAATACGACCGTCCGATTGGTCGACGAGAACCGGAGCATGCTCCAGACTATCGAGGCGACCGAAGAGTGTCTGGAACGCGCCGGCGACCGCCCGAACTACTCGGTCAGCGAGGACACGCCGGCCGCGCGGACGTACCGGACGGGCGAACCGGTCATCCACGCGAACCACGAGCACACCGAAGACGACCACAGTCGGGGCTCGCTCCGGTCGGGGCTGTACGTCCCCATCGGGAGCCACGGCGTTCTCAGCGCCGGCGACGTGGTCGTCAACGCGTTCGAGGAACACGACCTCGAAGCCGCGAGCCTCCTCGGACAACTCGGCGCGGAGGCCATCACGCGCATCGGTTGGGTGAAACGGTCGCGGGCGATTTGACGCGCGAACGAGCAGTCGCGACGGGACACCGAACGCGCTCGCACCATTGAAACGCGACGACGGAGACGCGCCTCGATTCACTACGACCGGACCGGCCGCCTGAATCTTCTCGGCGTCCGCGTTCGTCGCGGTGTTGCGTTTGTTCCCGAAGGGGCTGTAGAGAAACATGCCCGAATTAGCGGGGCTTGCTGGCCAGTTCAGTTGATTTACATTATGGCAACAGTTATCAACCATCATGATAATAGTCGATGTATGATCGAGAACGTGACCGGGCGACGGCTCAAGACGACCCAGGCCTCGTTGGAGATTCTCAGCCTCATTCTCGAACACGACGGTCTCACGCTCGCCGAGCTGGACTCCATGGTCGACAGTTCGAAGAGTTCTATCTGCAGCCACCTCAACACGCTCTTGGAGAGTCGGTATCTGGTCAAACGCGACGGCGTCTACCACGTCAGCTTCCGGGTGGCGCTGTTGGGCGAGCGTGCGAGACACCGGTATCCGAGCGACGAGGTCGTCGAACGCGTCGTCGACGAACTGGCCCGCGCGACCGGTCAAGAGGCGAACTTCACCGTCTTCGAACACGGTCGGCTGCTCATGTGCTACGGCTCGTCGACCGACGAGGGGCGGGACGCGAACGGCATCCGCTACCGGTCGGAGTATCACCTGCACAACACGGCCGCGGGGAAGGCCATCCTCGCGGAACTGGACCGCGACGAGGTCGAGTCGATTATCGACTACTGGGGGCTGCCGAGGGAGTCCGAGGGGACGATTACGAGCCCCGACCAACTGTTCGACGCGCTGGACGACATCGCCACCCAGGAGTACGCCGTCGTCGACGAGGAGTTCGCGCCGAATCTCATCGCCGTCGGCGCGCCGGTCCACGACGGCGACGGGCGCATCGTCGGCGGACTCAGCGTCGGCGGGCCGAAGTATCAGGTTGACATGACGCGGCTCGAACGCGAGTTCGCCGACGAACTGCTGAGCGCGGTCGAGTCGTTAGAAGCGGAGCTCTCGTAGGCGGACACCCTCGTTTCGGGGACGTCGGACGCCAAAAGGACAGACGCGGGTTGGTTGTGCGTGTCTGGCTGACCGGCTGGCTGCGTTAGTCGTCTGTCCCGACTGCCATCGCGCGCTCGACGATGTCCGCGCCGTACATCTCTTCGAGCGCGTCGTGTTGGTCCGGACGGTGCTCGTACACGTCTTGGAACAGGGCGACCGGCGTCATCGCGGCCTGATACGTCGCCTCGTCCCACATGCGGTCCTTGGCGATGTCGACCTCAACGTCATCGATGACCAGCGTCGTCGCTTGTGTCATCGCAATCGCGCCCTTGCCGGCCTCCTTGGCCGCCTCGAACTCCTCCATCGAGTCGACGATGTCGTCCATGCTCGGGACGTAGGTGGTCAGGTCGAGGAGTTCCTCGTGGAGTTCCTCGCCGTCGCACTCCAGTTCTTCGCCGTCGACGCGGAGCACGTAGCTGTCGTCGCCGACCCGTTCGAGCGAGAGTTCGTCGCCGTCGTACACCTGACGGCCGTCCTCGTCGTCGAGTTCGATTTCGTCGTCGTCGAGTTCGAGGAGCCAACTGCCGGTCTTCGGCGGCAGGGGTGCCTCGTTGGCGGTGACGACCTGTCCGGGCGTGAGCGCCCAGATACCCGTCATTCCCATGGCGCGGTTCTCGACCATGCGCTCGCGGTAGCCCTCCACGTCGCGGATGTCGTCGTACGGACCGTCGACGGCGATGCAGTCGGCGGCGCTCGCGCCGCGAGAGGTGTTGTGCCGGAGTTCGGCCCACGCCGGAAGCTCGCCGGTCGGCGTCATGGCGCGCATGTCCTTCGTGTAGTCGACCTGCCCGTCGACCAGAAGGAACAGCCGTTCGAGGTTGTTGGACGGCTTACCCTTCTCCGCGCGGAGGTCGCTCATCGCGAGTTCGGCCTCCCCGCTCTCGATGATGACCGACATCGACAGGCTTCCCTCGTCGAGGCCGTGTTCGTTCTCGATGACGGTGAGGAACTCGTCGGCCTTCTTCCAGTCGTCGAGGTCGCCGACCTCGGGGATGACGAAGCCGTCGATGTGCTCGACCGCCCCGTTCTCGGGGTCGGTGATTTCGAGCATCTGCTTGAAGCCCTCGTACCGGGTCGTGGGGTCGTCGCGGTGCCACACGACGCGGGGGTGAATCTCGCCGGGGAACTCCGCGCCGTGCTCGGAGACGACCTCGACGAGGTTCTGGACGCCCTCGTCGCGCATCGAGGGTGCCGTGGCGTCCTCGTTGTCCGGAATCCACGTGTCGGGGGCCTGCATCCCCCGCAGTTGTGCCGCGCTCTGCAACATCTTCGCCGAGTTCTCGCCGCCGACCGCGGTCGGCGAGGTGAAGAACGTGCGTACGAACTCTCGCTCGTAGTTTCTGTCGCTACTCATGTCGACAGTCGAAACGTCTCTTGCGAAACATATTAAACATTTAGACTCGCCCAATCGGAACTCGCGGTTCGACGCCCCGGCGGGGAATGGGCTCCCGAGGCTCCTCCGACGATCGCACCCGACAGGCGGCCCGTCGTTCGCGCTGCACATCAGACAGTCATCATCTTACATTATGTAAATGGCTACAATGCTATGTGTTCACATTATACAGATATGGAGTGTTAAATCCAATTCTATTACAACCATAGCTCTGTAAACTCACCTTCGACACTGCCGTGAGAGCGACCGGCGTTCGGATTATGTAAATGATTCTCGCCCCCTCGACTTCGGTTTGGGGCTCTCGGAACCCCGGACGTTCGCACGACAGTACCTGTCGTCAGACAGGGTCGGCTTCGGCAGGACAAACTGCGAAAAAAGGATTCAACGGGGCCTCGCAGACGGAAAAATCCGAGACGCCGGTTCGGGGGCTACTCCTGCGGGTCGGGGAGCCGTCGGTTCGCCAGCGCCATCGGATCGTCGTCGTCGGAATCGAACGGGCGAAGGACGACGCTGAACGCGGTGGACTCGACCGGGACCTGATACCGGTCGAGCGGCTCGGTCGGCGTTCCGCCGAGGCCGGTCACGCGGTGGTCGAGGTTGAACCCGACGGACCCGCGGTCCTCCAGTTCGTACTGGTGTTCGGCCGCCGCGAGATTCCCCCACTGTTCGAGGCTGACGTTCGCGTCCTCCTCGCCGAACGTTCCGAGGAGGGACACCTCACCGTCCGAGAGCGTCGCCCACCGCGTCTGGGCCTTGTTCCCGTTGTCGGTCGGGGGGAGATACGGGACGTACTGTTCGTCCACGGTTCCCTCGTAGCGACCGATTGGAACGCCCCACTTGCGGTCGGGATAGGTCTCCAGTTCGCCGCGTCCGTACCACTCGAAGTCGTCGAATCGCTCCGGGAGTTCGAGTTGGACGCCGGCTTTCGGAAGCCAGCCGTCGACTGTCTCGCGAAGCCCCTCGTTGGGTCGGGCTTCGACGTCGATCGCGACGTCGCCGCTCCCGTAGATGCGGTAGCGGTAGCTGGTGGCGAAGCCCGGGCCGTTCGCATCGCCGACACTGTTGAACTCGTCGAGCGGCAACCACGCCACAGCGCCGTCGAGCGGTGTGTCCGCGGCGAGCGAACCGAGTTCGTCCTCGGCGAGCGCGCGGTCGTAGATTCGCACCTCGTCCAGCGCGGTCCCGTCGGCGACGCTCGACCCGACCTGCGTCGGCGCGTCGACGTGCTGAAGCGACCCCTCGTAGGACCCGGTTCCGAGTCGCTCCCCGTCGACGAACAGCGTCATCTCGCTGCCGTCCCAGACGCCCGCGACGTGGTGCCAGCCACCCGCCCAGTCGTCCGGCACCGGCCCGTCGGCGACGTGCCAGCCGTCGGCGTTGAACACGAACTCCAGATACCCGTCGCGGCCGCGCTCACGGCGCTTGAGGAGATACTGCCGTCCGCCCTTCGAGACGTAGACCTGCGCCGCGCCACCCTCCTGCGGCTCGCCGGGGCGGACCCAGAACTCGATTGTGAGTCCCGGGTCGGTGATATCGAGGCTCTCGGACCGCCCCAGCGAGAGCGAGCCGTCGTCGGTAAACTCGACGGCCTGCCCGGCGGCACCGGTGACGATTCCGGCCTCACCCGCGAGCACGCCGTCGTTGTCGTGTCCGGAGCGGTCCGGAGTCGCCAACCGACGCGCCGGCTCAGCGCCTTCGGCGAAGCCCTCGACTGCGACCTCGACGAGCGACTCGTCGCGGCGCTCGACGCCGACCGACTCGACGGAGTGCGTCAGTTCGTCGAGCCCCGCCTCGTACCACGAGCGCGCGGGGGCGCTCCCCCACTGTTGAATCTCGTTCATGACCGGGGCGCGCCACGAATTGAACAGCGGGCCGCGTTCGAGGAGGTCGGTTCCCTCGTACGCCATCGACGACAGCGTCCCCGCGTCTTCAGTAACGACGTACTCGAAGCCGTCACCGGAGACGGTGATATCACCGCCTTCGTCGACCGAGAGCGGCCCCATCGAATCGAGTGACGCGGTCTCCGGTTCGGGCGCGTCGACGGGAACCGCTAACTGCTCGAACGCGATTTCGTGGCCGGCATCGGCGTACGTGGTGCTTTCGGCCAGCGTGAACCGCACCGTCAGTCGGTACTCGACGCCGGCCCCGGGACTGGACGGCGCTTCGACGGGAAGGCTGACGCGGCGGGTCTCGCCCGGGCTGATGTCGATACCGAAGTCACCGGAGCGGAGCGGTTCGCCGTCGGCGGTCAGTTCCCACCGCCCCTCGACGCCGTCGAGCGACGTGAAGTTGTACCGGTTCGAGATGTACACCTCTCCCGCCGCGACGTCGGCGTCGGCGACACCGACCGGCTGGTGGCAGTGTTTGAGTTGCCACAGTTCGGGCTGTGGGTCTCTGTCGGACCAGACCAACCCGTTGAGACAGAACGCCCCGTCGGGACCGTCGCTGTGGTAGAACTGGTACGCCTCGCCGTCCGCCGTGGTGTCGTTCAGGTCCTGGTTGACCCAGTCCCAGATGAACCCGCCGACGAGACTCTTGTCTCGCAGCAGGTCGGCGAAATCGTACGCGACGGTTGCGCCGTCCCTCAGTTCGCCGTCGGCATCGCTCGTCTCGTCGGAGTTCACAGCGCGGTCGTAGATGCCGAGGCCGTCGACCGCGAGGGCAGCCTCGCCACCGATTCGAATCGGCTCCTCCCCGGCGCGAAGGCCCGAGACGGTGTGACTCGACTCGCCCGCGAGCGCGCCGTCGACGTAGATTTCGAGCTCGGTGGACCCGGCGACGCCGACGACGGTCGTCCAGCCGTCGAGGCCACTGTCGGGGACCGGCGCTGAGACGGTCCCGTCGCCGCCCCCGACCGAGAACCGAATTTCGCCGTTCGAAATCGTCAGCGCGTACCTGCCCTCGTCGACGACGATGGGGGCGTCACCTGTTCCGGTTCCCCCGTCGACGGAGATCGTCGCGCCGACCGTGAACTCGCTGTCCGGTTCGAGTTCGGCGTCGCGTCGGATTTCGATCGCGTCGCCCGCATCGAGTTCGACCGCCCCATCGGTGTTGCCTCCCGGTGCGGCGTCCGGCCCGGGAACGACCTCCGGCGAGCCGACGAGCACGCCGGGGTTCTCGGAGCCCGCCCGGTCAGTCGCCTCCCGGACTGGCGGCTTTATGTACTCGTTCCACATCTCGTGCACGAGTCCCAGACTGTTGCCCATCGCGTGGTTGTACTCGCCCATCACGACGGGGCGGAGCCCGTCGCCGATGTACGACCCGTCACCGACCGACAGCAGGGTCCCGATATCGGCGTACCGAGGCCCGAGCATGTCGCTGTACTCGACGTTCCAGCCGCCGCCGTTCGGCTGGTGATAGAGGATGCGGTCAGGGGCGACCCCCTCTACGTCCCCGTCGAACGACTCGACGGTCTCGACGCCGCTGACATCGGCGGTATCCCCGGGGATGAACTCGTCAGAGTCGGCCGCGAGCGACGCCATCTCGATGTGCTCGGCACCGGTCCCCGCCTCGTTGCCGGTCGACCAACTGAAGACCGAGGCGTGGTTGCGGTCCCGAAGCACCATTCGGCGGAACTGCGCGACCGCCTGGTCGTGGTAGACTTCGGTGTTGGCGAGCAGTCCCTGCCACCAGTGGGACTCGACGCAGACTTCGTCCTGCAGGTAGAGGCCGTACTCGTCCGCGAGTCGGTACAACGACGGGTCGTTCGGGTAGTGGGACGTCCGGACCGCGTTGATGTTGAACTGCCGCATCGTCTCGATGTCCTCCCGAACGCGCTCTATCGGGACCGTCCGACCGAACTCCGGGTCGGTCTCGTGGCGGTTCACGCCCTGAATATCGACCGACTCACCGTTGACCAGAACCTCGGCCCCCTGTTGTCCGCGAGTGGTCTCGTAGGTCCGGAAACCGACCTTCTCCAGCATCGCCTCCGTTGGCGTGCCGCCCGCGGGTGCGAGTTCCAACACGAGCTGGTAGAGGTTCGGCTGTTCGGCCGACCACTTCGCGGGGTTCGGTACGTCGGCATCGAGCGAGACCACCGCACCGTTTTCGTCCACGGTCGCGGTCGACGAGAGGGTCGTGACCTTACGTCCGCGGGGCGGCCGGCCGCCGGGACCCGCGTCGTCCGGCGGGCCGCGGCTCCGGGATGCCTCGTTCCCCTTTTCCTTCCCGCCGTTTCCGCCTGCCGCGTTCGTACCTTTTCCGCGCGGTGGTCCGCGGCCCGGTTTCGTGCGGGTGGTCTCGTAGAGGTGCGCGCGAACCGCGTACTCCCCGGCCGGAGCATCGCCGTAGTTCGCTATCTCGGCGTCGATACGAAGTTCGCCGTCCTCGTAGTCGTCGTCGAGGTCGGTGCGCGCGTAGAAGTCCCTGAGGTGTACCGCCGGCGTCGCGAACAAGTAGACGCTCCGGAAGATGCCGGCGTACCGGAACATGTCGATGGTCTCCAGCGCCTCGCTGTCGGACCAGTGGTACACCTGCACCGTGACCTGGTGGTCTCCGCCGGCCTCGACGTGGTCGCTGACGTCGAACTCGGCGGGCGTCATCGACCCCGTCCGGAAGCCGACGTACTCGCCGTCGACCCACACGAAGAAGGCCTGTTTGACGCCTTCGAAGTGGAGGAACGTCTCACGCCCGTCCCACGTCTCCGGGACTGCGAACGACCGCCGGTACGTGCCGACGGGGTTGAGGCCGTCGTCGTCGACGCCCGGAACGTCGACGGTCCCGCCCTCGTTGGGAACCAAATCGCCGTCCTGATTCGGTTCGTAGGCTTCCCACGTGATGGCGTTGTTCGCGTAAATCCGCTCGCCGTACCCCTGCGTCTGCCAGACACCGGGGACGTCTATCGAGCCCCACTCGTCGCTCGCAAGGCCGTCGTACGAGTCGGGAACGTCGGCAGGCTTCTCGTGAAACGCGAACTGCCACTCCCCGTTGAGTAGTTGGACGTACTCCGACTCCGCGAATCGCGATTCGATTTCCGTAAACGGCTCGTCCGCCGTCCGAGCAGCGCGCACGGACTCGTAGGGAACGGCGCTCGTGACGTGAGTCGGCTCGACGTTCTCCGCGACTTTCTCGGGGTCTTCGAGGTACGCCGCGAGATTCG
This sequence comes from Haloferax sp. KTX1, assembly GCF_902410085.1. Lineage (NCBI taxonomy): Archaea > Methanobacteriati > Methanobacteriota > Halobacteria > Halobacteriales > Haloferacaceae > Haloferax > Haloferax sp. KTX1. The sequence continues at coordinate 110,571 of NZ_CABPRH010000005.1, forward strand.
AGATTCGACCCGGGGCGCTTGGCGCATTCGTCGCTGCCGCGGCACCGGACTGTGAACTAACCCCCACGGCTACTGCAGCCATTCCGGTCGCCTGCAAGAACTGCCGTCGCGTCGGTGTGAGCCGGCTATCGGGTGACTGTTCGGTCCGTGTCTTCCGCCGATTTGAGTGTGTCATAATGCTTCGGTTGCGCGGTCGGAGGTCCAGAGTAGTCGTCCACCGCGTTCCTGACTCGCAGTTGAGAAACTACGGTCACCGATTTGTAATTATATACAATTGACTTAATCCTAATGGCCCTCTACATAGAGCTAATAGAACCGAACAAGGGAGTGTCGAGTTGCGGACTTCTTACCACTCAATCTTCGAGTCAACACGTTACATGTCGGTAGCGAACTCCCACCTGTGTATTCAGGGGGTATGCTGGGAGCGGCTCTTGAATCCTTGCGGATAGTCGTCGCTCACTCTCGGCTTTCGCCAAGATTACAACCCGTTCACTACACGACGCTCTGCGAGCGTGAACACGGGATTCGTCTTCTGTGTGTTCCGCGTCCGCGCGTCACCTGTCGACGCGAGCGAAGAGTCCTCGTGGTCGCGGTTTCTCAGCCCTGAGCGATACACCATTAGTCGGTAGCCATCTGAGAAAGACTCTAGTTCTAATGGTAGTCTATACCAAAGCGTGGAATACCGAATGACTGAGACGACGCCGTTCGTGGCCGTGAACGGTGACAACTACGGTGGAACTTCAACTTCATCGGTGGCTCCAACGCTCTGAGACGGTCGCCCGTGTGATTGACACTCTACCTCACTGACACTGATCCAACACCGCAGCCTTCGACCCTCGCTCGGAATGGCAGTCGTTGGGGTACGGCTCGCCGTTCTGCGTGTCGCTGTTGCAACGGCGCGGCGTTTCTCAGACAGTCTACCGATTTTAAATTCTGTATAGCGATATTAGATATATCCACTGGCCACCGGTTTTCTCGCCCTGGGCGCTAATCCTCGTTGTCTCATCCGGACAACGACTCAATTAGAATTTGTATTTTGATGTCATTTCTATCCTAACTCCGAAACTCTTGGTCCTTAGAACGAGCCACCGACGAGCGACGCTTGTTGCTTAGCATCGAGAAATTGTGTTCGACCGGTCACGGGTTCGAGCTGTGACCAACTCCCTGTAGGCTGTCGGGTTTCGCCATCTGACAGTCTGTGAGCGCCGTTTTCAGCTAGTCGAAGGTCATCCCGTAGCCCCACTCTTCGAGGCACTCTTCCGTTTCGTCGAGGTGCTGCAAGCCGACCTTCACGAGCGCTTCACGGAGGTCGGTGAGCGAGACGTTCTCTTCGAACCTATCTTCGAACTCTCGGAGGGCGTCTCGCTCCGCGACTTTCGTCTCCTTCTGCAAGAACAGCGGAACCCGGTCACGGCCGTCTTGGACGCCATCGCGGCGGAATTTGTACGGTATTTGGACCTGCTGGCGAGACTGGTTTGCGTCTGCACCCTCGGCTTGGTTCGAATCCCCCTCATCGGCCTGTTCGGGGGCTGGTTCCTCAGCCTCGGTCGCCGATTCAGGTGACGAATCGTCCGCGAACGGGTTTTCACCAGCTCCTTTCTTCATGCCAGTCATACCGTCATCACCTCGTGGTCGACGTCACCGGGTTCCGGAGGGTTCGGCGCGTCGATGCCGACCTGTTCTTCGAGATGCCTCGCGATGCGGTCGAACTGGGCGAGCGTCTCGATTTCGTAGTCACGGCGGCGGTCGCGATGCTCGCGAACGTACTTGAACGCCGAACATTGCTCCATCCAACAGCCTTCCATGAGGGAGGCACGCTCGCTGATGATTTCCGGAATCGGATAGTCGATTTCAGTCAGCACCTGCCGTTGGTCACGCGTGTTTTTGAATCCCGTCGGCACGGCGGCAAGCACACCGACGTCGATTTCGAGTTGGTCTTCGAAGCCCGCGACGAGAGCTTCGAGTCCTTCGACTGCTGCACGGCCCTTTGCGCTCGGCTCGACGGGGATGACAAGCGACCGCGTCGCGTGAATCGCGTTGTAGAGATGCGGGCCTTCAGTTGCCGGCGGGTCACAGATCAGTACGTCGTACTCCTCTGGGACGCCGGCCTCGCGAAGCACCCGGAGTAACTGTGCGTGCATTCCGAACGCTTCGCCCATGGCTTCGGCTTGATCTTTCTCTCGCTGGAGAAAGTCGGCCAAATCTGAGAGCATATTGTGCTCGGGAACGACGTCGACACCCTCGACGGTTCGAATGAGATTCTCAAAGTCGCCGTTGGGGCGTCGGATCATATGCCGGACGATGTTATCGACCGAATCAGTTCGCCGGTCGTCGACGCCGAACAGACGCGAGAGGTCGCCGTCTTGCGGGTCAAGCGGAACGACCAGTGGCTTCAATCCCGATCGAGCGTGCGCAACCGCCAGGTTTGCTGCGGTGGTCGTCTTCCCAACCCCGCCCGCCTCACTGTAGGTCGAATATGTGAGCATACGGTGTTCATGATGAACCATCTCCTTGAATCTTCTGTGCATGCATTCATTGTGTTCAATAGGTTCCTTCATTCGTTGAGTTCACTAATGAACGTACTCAATGAACAAATATACTGAACACATCCGATGAACGAACACAACGAACGGCATGACTGGGTGAGACTATGCTCATGCATGATTGCAACGGTCTGCGGAGCAATCTAGCGTTTAGTGAACAAAGTTAATGAACACAATTCATGAATGTATTGGATGAATAGTTATTCTGGACAAACATCTTTGCTGTGACACCCCGTAGCTATACTGGAGGCAATCTGTGTCACACACGTCTCCACAACTCCCCCATGACGACTGATTCAACGATACTTGGCCGGTGTCCTGACTGCGGTGACGAACTTGCACCGCACCAATCCCTGATTGAGTTTGAAGAAGCAGATGGTACAACCGGTGTGTTCGCGGAATGTTACTCGTGTGATGACGTCGTTCGACCAGAGTGACCCTGATTACTCTTTGTTGTAGATCTGTACACAGAAAGCGACTTTTACACATCGATGATGAGGGGTGCGATATGTCCAGGGAAGTTCCAGTTGAGAGCTGCAGGAGATGTTCGATTTACACATCGATGACGGGGGGAGAGGGTCTTCAATCTCGACCTCGATGAACGCGTCAGTCGTCGCGTTGAGTGTGCCAAATGGTTCGTGGCTCGACCCTCTACTTCCTGCGACGAGGTTGTCCGCCCAGAGTGACGAACTAACGCTACTCAATCTCAACGTCCAGATGTCTCATTTCCGGTGTACTTGTAATAAAGCACTACACCAGATATGAGACATCGACAACTATGTTAACCAACGTCTGGGCGTATCTAGCCGGTCTGTGGTTAATACAGTCCCCCTCGAACCATGTGAACGGAATAATCCGTGCTAGGGAGATTTATTCCTGTTAACCACGTGGTGTGAGTATGGAAGAACCGCGCTCTGAACTACAGGCCGATGGCGAGGAGCGAACTAACTCGCCAGATTTCGACGCCCTGACCTCACCAGAAGAGCTTGTCCGTGGGGAGCGGACACGAGACGATTTTTTTGACGCTGTGCTTGGGCTCAGCGATCCAGCGACCGTCAGCGAAGTTGCTGACCTCGCAGGCCACGGCGTTGATGCTGCGAGAGAGTACCTCAAGTGGTTCGAACAGATGGGTATCGTGAAGCAGGTTACCGAGTCGCCGGCCACGTACGAGCGTAACCAATCATACTTGAACTGGCGGCGGGTCCAGACGCTCCAAGATGAGTATTCGTCAGCGGAGCTGCTTGAGTTCTTGAAAGCTGAGGCAGCACGAGTCAAGGAGTTGGCCGAGGAGTTCGATGTCGCCTCGCCGGAAGCGGTCTCGCTCTCGAAGCACGCATCGGCTACTGACCAATCGATAGAGGATGTTTGGGAGGTCGTCTCTGCGTGGAAGACGGCTCGCCGTCGGGTTGACCTTCTTGAACGGGCATTAGCAACCGGGTCGGGTGACGCTGCTGATCAGCGAACGGCAGTATGACTGGGCAGGATGAGAGTCGTGAATCTAACTCAGTCTCCGGTGCCCCAATTGATTTTGACCGCTTGGACGTCATCCGTGATAGATTTGCTACTGACGGGCGGTTTACTCAGAAAGTCGATCGACCTGCATTCGCTCCTGAACGCTGGTCTGTGTGTATGATATACGATTTTACCCATCGAGTGTTCAAAACGCTCGGGTAGAGGTTGTCTGGTTCGAGAAGGCGATTTTTCGCTACACTACCATGAGGATCACGTTGCGGGAACGTTCGATCATCGATGGGACCGCCATCCATTGGACCACAATGCTCGTGACCACACCCATCCCGGCCCAGATGCACCGACTCCGTGATGATTCATCATATCCGAGTGATTGGCGTGATGTCCCCTCGATGGCTCTTGGCGAGATTGAAGCCAGGCAGCGTGCATTCTGGGAAGGCTGACCACCTGCTATGGTGTCAATTCACTGCCTGTCGTACGCTTCATCGAGATCATCGTGCTGTTAAAACGACAATCGCTTTCGTCGGGTGACGTTCCCCCCAAAGTGCTAGACAACTCCTGACGTAAGAATGAACCCAAGTAAGAGTACGACGCTGACGAGAAGACCACCAACGAGTGGTGTATTCTCCATTGCTTTCTCGTGGAGGGCCATCTGTTCGTATTCTGAACGAAATTCTTCGAGATTCTCCTCGTCGTAGAAGTACTTCGTTTTCAGCACAAATCTCTCGGTGACTGCACAGCCCGTACAGACTGGGGTGCCTTCGAGCCGTTCCGTTTTGATGTGCGAGCCACAGTTGATGCACCCACAATTTGCGCAGTAAGTGTACGATTTCGCGTTTTCTTTCTCACAGTGGACGCAGCGATGAATTCCGTCTTCAATGGCTACTCGGGAGGGTCCTGCAGCGTAGTACGAGTACGGATAGGTGTACTGCTGGAGTTGCAGTGTCTGTCGAACCCGTGGGACGTAGAGCGGTGAGATGGCTTGAACAGAGATATCCGATTGCTTCGGCTCACACTTCTTCTCGTAGGTGACATTGTTGCCTCCTGTGTAGGTGACAGTCGTCGTGTGATGTCGCTGGAGACGAGAGACTGCCCACTCTTTGTAGTCGGTTTCTGTCTGCCCGTAGCGAGTGACGTCGACGTCGTCGAACATCGTGCTGAAGCGGTCGGAATCGAGTTCGACTGCTTGCTGGCCGTTGTTCGCGATGAGGTCTGCGAGACGGCTGTCTGCGATGCTGGGTTCTCCTCGTGTTGCATGGATGACGAAGCGGTTTGATTCGTTGATGCGGTGGATGACACCGACTGAGGTTTCGAAGACAGCGTCTGTTCGTGCACTAATCGTGAGATTGGGCTGGAAGTCAACGAGCTTGTGTGGTTCCGGGAGTGTGTCTGCGTCGAGATTTTGGATGTCACGGGCTGCTTCACGTACTGGTGCATCAACGCCGCTTGCTGGATCGAACGGTCGGAGTGTTTCGTTACAGAGAATCTCGATGCGGCCGTTATAGAGGTCCAAGCCGACTTCGTCGGCGATGTCTCTCAGGTCGGTACCGTCGATGAGCTCAATTGGATATGGATCGCCGTTCTGTCTAAGGCGAGTCGCGTACTCCTCGGCGGGTGCAGAAAATTGTCCTGTCGTGACGACGACACCACGCTTTGGGCCATCGTAGTCGTACGTCGCGATGGCTGAGTGGAGCTTCTGGACGACAGGTCGTCCGACAGAGCCTGTGTGTTTGCACTCGACGACAACTCCACGGCGTGTCCCGTCGACGACTTCCTCCATGAGGATATCTCGTCCTTCGTCGGCGGTTTTGCGTGCCTGATGGACGTTTTCATACCCGAGATTCCGAAAAACGTCCTCCATCAGGTCTTCAAATTCGAATCCGGAGAAATCGTCTAAGAGTGGCATGAGAATTTCACTTGACAACCAGACGTACTGTAGCTATTAATGAGTTGTCTCCCTGTCACCAGGTGCTGTAACGCCCGTCAATGTGTAAGCGGTGAGCCGTCTACTCCCCCCTCGACAGAGTTCAAGCCGACTCCACTGTGGCTTTCTGAGACACACTTCATAACTTGTCTCAGTCCGTCGGAATTCTTCTTTGACGACACACCATAGATTTAGACATGGAACCGAGTGATGGACGTTCAGAGGTGTTTTCTGCCCTCAAAGAGGCAGTCTGTTCTGACTCGGATATCGAATTCGTGGTCGCATTCGGCTCACAGATTACGGGTGAGGCGACGGCGACGTCTGATCTCGACATCGCAGTCAAGTTTGCGGACAGCCTTTCCGGCCGCGACCGATTTGAGAAGCAGTGTTTCCTGTCGGGTGATCTTCAGTGGGAGGATGCGCCATTCGTTGATGTCTCGGATATTGAGACGCTTTCACTAGATGTTGCACACGATGCAGTCAGCGGTTCGTTCGTCTGCGGTGATGAGCAGGCATTCGAACAGTTCAAGACTGAGATTGAAGCACAGTTCGCCGAACAGCGCGACGACCTTCGCCGTCAGCAACGTGCGGTAATTGACCGCATTGCGGAGGAGGGACTGCGTGGCTGACGAGCGAGCTGTCTCAATCAAGCTTGAACAAATCGAACAGTATTATGGCGAACTGAAAGACGAACAGGAGACGCTGTCTCGTCAAGAGTTCTTGCAAAGTACGACGGAGCAGCGTGCTGTTGAGCGAATGTTCGAAAACGCGATTCAAGCATGCTCTGACCTTGCTCAGCATGTTGCCACACGTGATTTCGGACATACTGGTAGTTCTTCTAAGGGGCAGTTTGTGTCTTGTGTCGAGAAGGCATCATCGACGATAAGACAATGGCCACCCTGGTCGCTGCGATTGGGTTTAGAAATGTCCTCGCACACGAATATGGGCATGTTGATGCGGGAGAAGTCTACGAGTCGCTTCAAACAGGACTCGGTGTGTACGCGACGTATAGTCAGCAGATTGCTCAGTGGGTCCAAAGCCATTCGTGAGATGAGGAATTACTTATCCGGATAACCGCTGCTATTCGAATAAGCGCTGGTGCTGCTGTCCAATACATTCAATACACCTTAGTACATCTGATATACTATGCCCATCAGCGCGGATCGCTTCGAGACCATTGACGACGGGAATGGCAACCCAAAACCGGGGACAAACGCCTACAAGCTCCTCTCGTTCTTAGCCCAGAATGCTGACCAAGCGTTCACCCAAAGCGAGATCGCCGAGCGGACATCCGTCAAGCCCGGCTCGGTTGGCCCGACTCTCGTCAGGCTCAGAGAACGAGGTCGCGTTGAGCATCGAGGTACGTACTGGCGCGTGAGTGACCACGTCTTGAGCCTTGACGCTGCAGCTAACCATGCTGCTGCTACAGCAGCGAGCCGCGAAGAAGAACCATTCGACTACGACGAGTGGCAACAACACGCTGTTGACCCACGACAACAGCGTGACTGACACCAACCGCTTCCAGAAGGGCGACGTATTCTGGGCACCGGATCCATTTCGACGCGGCTCAAATCCACGCCTCTGGGTCGTTCTTGCTGCAGACTCGCTCCCGTATCCTGGCGAGGAGTATCTGTGTGCAACTCTCACAACCAGTAATCTCCCGCGAAACTTCGAAGTTGGAGATGATTGGGTGAGTGGCAAAGACCCGACCAAGACCTCGTATTGTTCTCCATGGGTCGTCGCAACAATCAAACATGACGCCGTTGTCAATCCACAGGGACAAGTGACCGAGTCATTCGCCGACGAAATGATTGCAGAGTGCAAGCAGTATCTCGGCCCCCAGTAGTCTGCCTAAGTGAACATTCACCTACGTGCTTCACACAACGTCTGGTGGTGCGTTCGAATCGTTTGAGTTGAGGTATCACTCACGGCCGCAACACGCGCCTGCGTGAGCGGCCAGTCACGCTCCACAGCGGCCGTGTACACACACGCTGCAGCGACTGCATGTGGGTTCGCGCCACGATGAGCCCACTCACTACTCGATGCCTCGGCTAACGACCGTGCTCGTCGCCGAATCTGGTCCGTCACATCAAGCGCGTCTGCCACTCGTGGAACGAACTCGGTAGGAGTAACTGGCTTTGCAGGCAGCCCCAATTCTATATTGAGTGCGTTGTACGCCGACCGGACCCGCGATTCTGCCACCCGTGCGAGTGGGACGAGTTCAGCGAGCGTTCGCGAGAGCCCCGCACATCGACAGGCTGCATGGACACTCGCAGCCGCGACTGCTTCGATCGACCGGCCGGGCAGCAGGTCCGCCTGTTGAGCGGACCGAAAGCACCGACATGCTTGGTCACGCAGACTGTCTGGGAGGTCGAGTGCGCCGGCGAGTCGCCGGACTTCGTCCAAGCCACGCGCGAGCCGACGTTCACGACTCGACTGGTACCGACTCCGACTGTGTTGGGTGCGGAGTCGGGAGAGTTGCTGTCGTCTTTCGCCCGGGATCGGTGTCCCGTTCGCGTCGACGTGTCGGCCGATCTCGGTCGCGAGGCCGTGATCGTGTCGCGTCGGCGTTCGTGGTGCACCCACTCGCTTGCGCTCCTCGCGCTCGAACGACCGCCACTCAGGACCGCGGTCGATGCCGTGGCCGTCGATGATAAACCCACACGACTGGCACCGCCGTTCACCAGCGTCGGTAATGACCTGGCCGCCACACTCGGGACAGGAGGCGTTTCCACAGGATTTGCCGCACGATTCGTTGAACTGTCGCTCGTAGACATCTCGTGTCGCCATCTCGAACACCACGGGACGTATCACGCCGCGCCCCGCACCCGTCAGGGGCTCAAAAAACGCCGTTGTCGTCTCGAACAGGTTGGCTTCGGTTGGCGGTCATTAAATGACTGAACCACAATACCAAACATGCTAGCAGGTGGATTACCGTTGCAGGCTCGTCGTGTCACACAAGACGCTCCCTGTTCTGCAACGGGTGCGAAATCGCGTACCAAGCCATCCGCGCCCACCCCTTGATAACTTCCTCGTGGACCTCGTTCCCATCGGTTTTGTTCGGTAGCGCGTCATCAAATTGACTGTGAGGCCGAGAAAGTGAAGTCTAAAAACTGAGGACATGGTTCTCTTGATCCTCGCCGGGTAGTGCTCGACAATTTCCAACTGGCCACGACCTCTTTTGGGGATACGAAGTGCCTCAACTATGCACGTCCTAGTAGACCTAACGACGACTCCTCAGTCATGCTACAAATACCTCAGTTGATGTGGACTCGAACAGTTATTGAAACTCTGATAATCTCAACTTAGATCGGAGATATCACCTATGACATTCGACTGAGCTCAACGACATTCAATAGATCCAAGACTCAAATCACGAAGTTTTCAAAATATCAAACAGATCAGTTAGATGGGGTGTCTGGGGTTTCATTTATACTACAATCTGCAGCCGAGACACTAGGATCCGGGTTGATGTAGATTGGGGGAACCGACTTCTCGAACGGTAATCCAATTCTTACGTGTACTGGAAGACACGATTCGTCTTCAAGCTCGTATTGTTCGACCGTTTTAGCATCGAACGTTCGCTCATACACATCCTCTTTATCTGTGTGCTCCGCACGAATAACGTACACTGCTTTCTCAATAGACCATTCCGGTTCGATTCGATGGACGGCTGGCCCCGGTTCAAACTGGAGCGTTGTATCGACGAGTGTAGCCTCCTCACGGAGAATTTCGATATGGATCGATTGTGGGTAGCGGGTCTCATTTGCAACGATCACGTCTCCTAGTATTACTCCACGAGAGCTGGTGAAGGGGTTTGAACTACAGCCAGCAATAGAAGCAATACCAAGTATGCTGCCCGTTCGTATGAAATTTCGTCTAGTAGTCATGGGAACCAATATGAGTGTTATTCAAATGAACAGATAGGAGTTATTACTTCTCTATTGTGTGGACATGGAAGAGAGTGACCTACTCATCAGTAATATTTGCATGAACCTTGATCTCTCGGACACGTGCAGGGAATTCCATGTAGGTGACTTTTTGCTTATCACTAAACTCATCAGCGATTCCGTTTGGTAATTCCCCAGCCTCCATGATTTTCGGCGTTGACGAGCACGACATTCGAGTGGTATTCACCGAGACATTTTTGACCTTGGCACGTTCGCCCTTGGAGGTTTCAATGTGGGTTCCAACCTTTGGAGGTTCGGAATGGCTGGACTGCTCTGCCCAGAATTGCTCATCAGATCTCTCGTCGTCAGCCGATAGCCCAGAGACATTCGAGCAGATCTGGGTGTCGTTGACAAAGTCTACCTGCTTAGTAATCTGGCTGTAGTTCGGGTATTCTCCCCATGCCTCATCTTGAACATCAAGTGAAACCGTGTCGTTAGATTCGCTATTCGATTCGACAGTGAAATTCACAAAATGGGAGCCACATTTAGGACCGTTCGAGTAGCTGTAATCCCAATCGAACATAAGTTTACTATACGAATCGAAGTTTGAGTTCCCATGGCTTTCCGGTATCATCGCAAGAACGATACTTGAGGCGACACCTACCCAAGTCGGGCCCCAGTATCCGAGGGCAGCTGAAATTGCAGTAAATGCCAGTTCGCGCTCGGTGGGGTTGCCTCCTGACCCACTAGAATCTTCAGGGAACCCACCAACGTTACCGCCAGCCGGCTTGTTCCAAAACGTCGAACTCCGATTGCTATTGACTGTAATCCGGTGACCTGCGACGCCATAGGCGCTATCCCACGTACCATCGCAGTCAGCATCTGGATAAGTCTGCTCGTAGTGCTCAACGTGTCCTGCTTCGCCAAAGTAGTGATGTAGTACAGCTCCGTCCCAGCATGACCCTCTGTAGACGAGGTCCATTGCATGTACGTCTCTTAGGTTGGTGTCTGCGAGGTTATCACACGTCTGATCTTTAGCTATGTTATAATCTCCCTTTTCCCAGACATACTCTGCCTCATCAATATTCTGTGGATCTTCATCCGAACATCCGCCTGCAGCGGCAGCAGTCCCAACAAGTGCAGTCGTCCCAAAGCCACCAGAAACGATCGCACTGGAGAGGAGTGCTGATTTTTTGAGTGTATCTCTGCGAGTGAATTGGACATTTTTCGGATCATTTCCGTCCTCTGATGAGGGTGTTTGTGACATTTTTGTCATCGAATTACTCTCTAATTTGTGTTGTATTATTTTCAATTGTCATGGATTTCTCCAGCAAGTGAACTCTCGGGCAACATCTGACTCAACGAAACTACTGAATGCGGTGCTAACGAACAGTCACCACTGTAGTTCTCAAGATTGTAGTCTCCTTGTGCATTGACTTAGACGACTCTGTTGAAAGCCTCTCGCCACCTGGCGATTCGTTGAGACGCTAGTTTCACATCGAATCCGCGAACAAGGTGGGGAGAGGTGCTTCCTGCAATGTCAACGTTGAAGGGTTCAACAGAGCCATTAAGCCCCAAAGCAAGGTATCAAGTGGTCTATTGGGTGGTTAGAATAGCTCTGCATATATAGAGACGTATCGTATAACCTTATTTTTCCGGCATTCAAGATCACCATCCGTCATTTTCTAGCTATAATTGAATCCTTACCTCTTCAGTTCCGAATCTCGTAGTAATGAAGACAAAATGCCTTCATTATGACACCTCGATGTCAGAACTGTCTGGTGTTTCTAATTTATAAATATCACATATAGCTATTGATTACTCGTTGCGTAGTGCTAGATTCGTCAAGTGCAAACAAACGTGAGTCACATCGACTACAGACAAATGCGAATACCTTTCTTGAATCACAGCAAGACTCAACTTCAACGACTCGCTCAGTAACACTGCCCCAACATGGACAGCATGGTGTGAAGACCCGAAGAGCGCCAACAAGCAGATTTCTCTCACGTTGGGAGTACGAATCCCACCTGTCAAGTTCTGACTGCAAGAGTTTCAAAGCCGTGATATGGATTATGAATGCAGAAGCAGACTCCCATTCGCCTACACGCCTACCATTGAGAATCGCACGATATCGATCTTCAACCGAGACGTACATCACATCCATCTCGGAATCCAAATAGTTGGCAAACCACTCTTCTAGTTCGGTTCTAGTCCTGCTCGTGATGCTCTCTTCCCATCTAGTCTGGAATGAAGTGGTGAGTTCAAAATCGCCGCCATCATTATCATGTGTAATAACACATTCCTCAGTAAGAATTGACGCTACATGAAAATCAACTTTGGAAGTTCGCTGAGGGTTAGTGCTACTATGGAAGACTGTCCACAAGCTCGCTGGAAAGTATCGTTGTGTTAACTGCGGCGTTTTTGGTACGAGATATCCTTGAGAATAGATGATAGCTGCTCCGATGGAGAACCCACCGACTCCAAGAATTGGCGTCCAAACTATCCCTACCACAGTACTGCCCACCAATGCGATGACGAGGTTCACTACTGTACATCTCCAACACCGATTCTCACCGGTATGTGACGGATTTTGCAGTCGATAGATCGTCTTTCGTACGCTCATAGCCACGCATAGAGGCGGAATTGAATATTGCTACTGGCCATCCGAGTTATCATATTATCGGTGAGATTTCAGCATGTGAGTGGAATCTCACTTCAAGACCACGAGTGCATAAGCTAAGAAGACAAAGACATCCCAGATAGTGTCAGCCAATAATTATTTATGTGTCATAGTGATACTAACTCACATGGGTTCGCATAAAGCCGCCGAGCAAATTCGGGTTGCCCTCCAACGGCGGACTATCTTAGGACATGTCATCAGTGGTGTTTCAGACCGGACCGCTCTCATAGATTACGTCTCTGATTCGCGTTCAACCGTGTATCGAGCACTAGATGAGCTCGTCGAAAACGGTTTACTTACTGAGCAGCACGGAAATTATACTCCAACCTCTCTGGGTTCACTAATATATAATGAAGTCACAAATCTCCATGAGAATACAGACTCATTAAATCAAGCAGAGCCACTTCTTGATGCTATCAATACCGATCTTTTAGATATACGGCTGTTTAGTGATGCATCTGTATGTATCCCTTCACGATATTCTCCGGATCAGCCCCTTCGTGCTCTTTCTACCCATGTTGACAACTCGACAAAAATTAAAGTGCTGTCCCCAACACTTCCATCACAATTCTTGTCATCAATGACGACTCATCTCTATGATGTTATGTCTGAACTCATCGTTGAGTCTGAGGCAATCTCTATGCACCAGAGCGACCTAACCACACCTCAACAGACTCATCCACTAATCCACGCTACAGACGTTTACACCACAGATTCACAGATACCATTTGGATTATTTATTAGTAACTCACCAAAGCAAGAAGTCTGCGTGGTCGTTTATAACCGAGGGAGACTCTGCGGTACCATTAGAAACACGACGCAATGTGCATATCAATGGGCCAAGAATGCCTACCAATCCTACAAGAAAAAAAGCGACTCACTGAGTGAAACTACGTTGGAAGACGCTATATCAACAGATACATCAGTAAATTAATTTCGCTCTCTCAACCGACCGACGAGTGATTTTAGTAGTGACTCGCTTAGTATCATCTAATGACACTATCTAACAAAGAGAGTTTTAACAGAACCGCGACAACTGAACTACAGATGAGAGATTTCCGACCGCGTCGAGTGTCGAGAGAATCTCTTCGGCCGTCCCACTAATCCGACCCAGTCGCTCTTGGAGAACGTCTGTCTCGTCGTCCTGCCACGCCGCGAGATAGAACGCCGACCCACTCGTATCCAAGCCGAGATAGCGACCGACGACGTACGCGACGGCCTCAGCTTCGACCTCGCGTTTCGCCCGCTCGGTCGCGTCAGTAATGTCGAAGTGCAAAATCGCGTGGGCGTACTCGTGGATGATCGTCGACGCGAGGTCCGCGCGGTTCGACCGGTCCTTCACTTCCACGAGTGGGGTGAGGTCTTGGACACTCCGCGACTGGCAGACGCCTTTCGCTTCGCCATGCCGCCACTCGTTGGGGTCAACGATACGGACGGTCACGCCGAGGTCTGACGCGATGTTAGTGAGATCATCGACGAGCGTGTCAGGCTCACCGGTCGCCGCCGTGTCCAGCTCTGGGAGTGGCTCGCCCTCGGTCTGCGAAATATCGAATACAGGTGCGGGTTTGAAGCCCACGAGCCCCTCTGACCACTCCTCGGGAGGCGTCTCGTCGTACTCACACTCGCTGTTGTCGTGGTAGCTCGGTGCGTTCCCACACTCGGGACATTGGGTCGTGATGATCGGCGCCCAAATCCAGATTGCCGATTCGCCTTCTTCGACGTATCGGTCGAACTCTTCTTGCCACGTCCGGTAGCCAGCGACCTTCGTCGCCTCGGGACACTGGAGGTTGATGAGGAGGGTATTGCGGTGGGAGTAGTCGTGGAACCGGCTCTGGACGTCCAGCCACTCCTGGAACTGCTCGCTCGCCCGTGCGTCGTCGACGTCGTCAGCGAGGTCCGCAAGCCACTGTTCGATCGTACGATGCATCTCGTCGTGTCGGGTGTCGGTCTCGTCGAACGACACCGACGGAGAACTCGTTGTTGCCATTGCTTTCAGTTCTGACGCGTCACTTCAGGACGCGCCGCACCCCTCTGGGGCGCACAAAAACAGGCGGGACGACCTACTGGTCGGTGTCCTCGCGCTCGAGGCTGCGAAGATACTCTCGACACTCGCTGAACAGGCCGCTCGCAGTCGCTTCGCCGGTCGTGAGGTGGCGAACCCACTCAATCGACCAGCAGTACGCGGGATCGGTCTCACCTGTGCCGTGGATGTACCACCAGCGAGCGGCTTTAAGCACGACCAGCGGATTCGTCGGCGGTTGTTCGCTCAGAAGGTCCCACGTAATCGACTCAATTTCATCGGGAACGTCGGCTCGGGAGAGGTCGGTGCTATGCACGAGTTCGAGGTCGACTGGAATCTCGTCGATCGAGACGTCTGACTCTGTTTGTTGGTAACTCATGGGAATCACGTCACACGGACTGTGTCTTCAGCCCGCACCCATCTCGGGCGCAAAAAATCACGACGGCGCGCTAGTCCCGACGGGACTCTCGACCGAGGCTATGCGAGATGCGATACCTCCTCGGGTTCGGAGTCGTCAGCGAACTCGTTGCGCTCGACTGGCGTCCAGTCTTCAGTCGTGGTTGGTGCCCACCAATCGACGTGGTAGTCACCCGGAGCACCGAGAATCTTAAGTTGTGCTTCGTCGTCGGGAAGTGGCCGGCGAAGTTTCTCGTCGACGTGGAGATTCCACGTCGTCGTCGCGTCGAATGTGATGATGACCGCCTCATCGTAGCCACGCGACTCAGGCGACTCACGGCACGTCACGCTGGTATTGCACTCTGTGCAGAACACCCCCTCGAAGGGAATGTGCGTGAACGACTCAGTACCACACACCGGACACCACAGAAATTCGAACAGCGCCTCGTCGTGACGGAACACGCGCTCGAGACTCATCGATCATTCACCACCGTTGCAGGTGTCACGAGCGGCTGGTGTGGGAAGTGAGACAACTCGGCTGCTGACGTTGGAATCAACATCTGTTACTGCGCCTCCGCCCCTTTGGGCGGCGCAAAAACAACGCCGTAGTGTAGACCTGCTGAACGCGCAATAGAGCTGAATGAGGTACCCTGTCGTAGGTCACGAATACAATCTGAAAGTGGCAGAGTGAGAGTACATTTCGTCTGTCTCCCTGTGGAGATTGAGAAGTAGTAACCCAATATGAGCCCGGTTCGACACACCACAGGAGGACTTACTCTGTGTCTACTGCTAACTCCGCGAGGACGTCATCGTGTGAGGTCGTTCGAACGCGCTCGACAAACGCACGGGCAGCAGTGTCAGTCGCAAACACCGACGCATCATAGCCGACGGAGCCACCGAACACAGTCCACTCGTCGGTCACCACACCACCGGACAGCGGCGTGTACTCGACACGATAGGTGTCAGCCACGTCGTCGATGACGATTCGAACAGCAATACCACGATCAGGAAGTGTCTCTCTCAGGAGTACCATTGGACACAGCGTCGACTCAGTAGTGGACATCAGCGGGAACGATCCATAGATAGTCGTTCGACCCGACGAGTTGCTCAAGTCGCTCGCGATGCCGAACCCCATCAGCGAACTCGTCGTAGAGGTACACCGCTGGGCCACGGTACGCCCCGAGATTGTGGCACGCATGCCTGACGAGGTCCTCATCACGCATGATTGCCGTCGCGTCAAGCTCGTCAACGCCCTCTCGAACACGCTCGAGATTTCGCTCGAACTCGCGTGTCGTCGCCTGCCACCCACGCTCGAGGAGTTCCTGGCCGTCCTCCGAGCCAACGGGCTCTGCAACCGGGAGGTCACCCCACCGGGCGCTGCCGGCGACCGTTGTTGAGTCGTCATCAAACGTCACATAGTAGTCGAACACCGACTCGGCGTGCGGGGCAGCACCCATCAATTGATCGAATACGTCAGCGGCCCGCGAGAGGGCTTGGTCTGTTGTCGATGCAGTCACGAGTGCGTAGATTACCTGGTGCATTCGTCGTCACCTCACCGGCTCAAGAGTCGAAGTCTGTCCGACCTCCTGCGCCGGCGCCCATCGCCGGCGCACACAAACACAACCCACTACGACGCACCAGAAGTCACGAGTGCAGTTGCTCTTGGGTCCTAGAGGCCCCGTATAATATCCCGCCTGAGAGAGTCGAGTCGCTCAAAACGACTGCTTAGATTATATCTCGGCAGCCCGGAACGGTGGTGAGTAACACTAACTGGAATCAGATATTCAAGACAGGGCTGACTGTACAATGGATGTACAATATCTGTCCAACTATTGGACAATTCAGCAGAAGTATTACCAACCAGTCGGTCGACCGCTATCTTAGGGGGTATCCACCAAAATGTTCGACTTCTTACCGCATACTGTTGACATCGCGCTCAGTTCTGAGCTATTTAGAACGGCCGCAGAATTAGCTTCGGTCGGTGCTGTCTCAATCGCACTACTCAAACAAGCGGTTGAGTAGTGCCAGTAGGAAAGGACAATATTTTCGACGGCATCCCTCCAGAAACAGCCGGTAACTACGTTCTTACTACTCACCGGTTAGTTCAGAGTGAGTGAGATGGAATAAACGAGAGTTCTGTGATGAATGCACCCTCGATCTGCGTCACACGATCTCTGTTAGTTCCAAGGAACTCAACAGAACCCCCTGATTCATCCTCGGACCAACATCAGATATCTGGATCAGGTCCGTACTGCGGTGTTCGACACACGGAACACTGCCAGACCGACTCTCCAGCCCATACTGCAGGCGGACTACCTTCGCGTGAATCGAACCGATGCGGTGTCTGTTCACCACACGACTGACAACGGAGCAGTTGCCGTGTTGGTGAGGTGGATGCCGACTGTAATGGGGAAGTGTCGATAGACGCTTGTCGAAGCGCAATCGCTGGGACAATCCACGTCTCCGAGTCCGAAAGCAACCGTTCACGACGGGAATCCTCGGTGATCTGTGTCCCAGCAGCGTCGTACCACCGGGAAGCAGAACCCTCCGCCGAAGGAGAAGTGGACCACAACGAGACTGACCGTGCTTTCGCCACGAATCCATCCTCTCGTGAGCCAGTCGCAGGAACGACGTCCGGGAGGTGACCCCACCGCGCTCGAAGTGGCGCCGCGATCGGCTGTTCGAGCGCCTCAATGAGTGTACACTCGTCGACACGAGATGAGTGGGAACGCTGCAGTAATCGGGCTGCTGCAGTCCCTTTTGCGAGTGCACCCCGCGGTGACTGTGACGTAACGAGCAGACAGATGATGCCGTGGAGTGGTTGCTCGCGAGGGTCAGAGGTGCTGTCTGGGGCCGAGACATCTTGCTCGAGGCAGAACCGACACTGGCTCTGAGTCGATGAGATAGCTCGCTCGCAGGACTGACAGATGTTCGTGTCCGGCTCGTCGCCGGCTGGGTAGTCACGCTCCGGGATTTCATCGCCGTACTCGGCATGGTCAGTCTCCAACTGTGGGTCCGGAAGCTGCGTCGCTTCACCATATGGTCGAAACTCCGCGGTCCGGTCACGGTAGGGCGGCATACCACGTCGTGGCTGTATGTTCGGATATAAACGTTCGTCCAGCGAGGCCACTCTGAACCCCGGCCGATGGCCAACAAACGTATATGTATTCTTAAACTAGCTGTGGGCAGCAAAATGTACGATTTGACCGGGTTCCAACGCGACCTGCTGTACGTCACCGCCGGCTTGGACGAGCCACACGGCCTCGCAATCAAAGACCAACTCGAGGACTACTACGAAACCGAGATCCACCACGGCCGGCTGTACCCCAATCTCGATACGCTCGTCGAGAAGGGACTGCTCGACAAGGGCGAAAAGGACCGCCGAACGAACGTCTACGCGATCACCGCTCGCGGTCGTCGAGAAATCGAAGCCCGCGACGACTGGGAACAGCAGTATACCAGCGAACTCACCGAGTAAGAACTAGCAAGGCGACCACAAAGATACGCTATGTATCTTGTCGCGGGCTATGCTTTGCATCGAATTCTGTTACCGCTCGCTTGATTACGACTGGTCGACGGCTGACGCGACCTGAAGCAACCCGCATTAATCCCTGGGGATAGTACTCATCGTCATACCCAAAGATTCGATTGACAGCAGCCCGCGGAACAGCGACCTCGTCAAACTCAGTAATCGTGTAGATGAGATTCGACGGTGCGTTCCGCCAGAACGTTGTGCTTGCCCAATCGGAAGAATCCTCAAATGTTAGCCCAACGAACCCAACACCTACGTATTGACCATCCTGATAAAACAATACAAGATCGTCTGACTCCATTTTCTCGAAGTAGTTTCGGTTACTCTCACCATCACGGGCACCCCAGAACCGGACAGACTCAAGGTTGGAAAGTGCAGCAGGGTGATCCGGATAGTCATCCAATTCAACGTGGGTTAGAACTGTTTCGCGGAAGTTTCCGGGGTCACACGGGACGAGAAAGACATTTCCAGCCATGATAAGTCACTACAAATACATGTTTTATAGTACTTCTGGACCTCACGTTATTAGACCGTGATTCCTGCTGTTCGGCTCCTGTTGAAATCCTCAGTCCTGATACTTTGTTGAGGCCGTACTGAATAGAGCGCGCAAGTCGGTCGTGAGAAACACATCTGACCGGCGAGTACTGAATAGCTACCTAATGTGAACAGGTGACGAAAGCTAAAATCGGGTGTTCAAGAAAGTACTTAATGTCTGTCAGATGCAGCATATTAGAAATAGCTTCATGCAGAACTCAGGGACTTCATTTTCGACTCCTCAAGGAGACGAACTCATGACGTACTTCATCCTCGCGATGATGTTCACAATTGGGTTCTTCTTCTCCGGATACGGATTTGCAACAACGATAGGTCTTCTGCCAAGTGCGTGGGGAATCGTCGGTGTATTCGAGTTTGTACTGTTTCTTATTGGTACACTCTCAGTTAGTCTCGTAACTCTCGTAACGATACAATTCTGGCGTCAAGACCAACCACAGCAAATCACGAAGCGACGAGCAGTTCTTACAAGCCTTAGCGCCGCCACGATAACCTTTGTAGCCATACTCGCCTCATGGCAACTTCGAACTGGAGATTTCACCAAACTTCAGTTTCAAGAATGGATTCTCTTCGGTTCAGTGGTGTTGAGTCTCCAATTCGTTCTGGGAACTGTAAAACCGAAACGTAAGCGACGACTTCTCTTACTGGGTGAGGTCGTTGTCGTCTTCGTCATCTTATTTAGCTTCTTTAGCATCAATCGGGGGGAGATTAATCTAGTGTCGTATTCGTTTGTGAGCGGGGGTGCCTCATTGCTGTTATTACTGTTCGGTGGGCCGCTGTACCTACTGGGTAATCGTCTCGGTAGAGTGCCTCAGTAGGGTAGTTGCAAGCCCTCACTTGTGTGTTGTCTTGCTCCTGCTGGACTCTACAATCATTGATAGTTTTTGAGATCGCTGCTGAATACAGGGCGCGAGTCGGTCAGCGCCATCTGCACCGTTCGCTCGGCACAGCTATGAAAATCCCTGCAGCCGGCGGGCGAACACAGTTCATATTTATTCCACGCGGGTAAATAGCGCGCTCGATGCCCTCCATCATCGACCAAACGCTGTTCAGCGAGTCATCTGGACGTCCCCTTGACTGGTCTTCCTCTGTGGCGCGCTACTGCTGGCCGGGCAGCAGGGGTACTACGTCATTGTAGAAGGGGCGACACCGTTCTACGCTACTGTTTGTGATCGTCGGGATGACCCTCTCTGGAATTGCTGAGTCCCTGCCGAAACCCCGCCGACGGGAAGCTGGTGTCCTGAGATTCACGGCGATTACCGTACTGGTGAGTCTCCTCGTGGTCATCTTCTTCGCACCCGACCTCATTACTGCGTGATAGATGGAAGGCCTTCGAGTCCACCGGCGTTGTGAGAGCGCTGTTCTCACAAGTAACCTGATGCATACACCCTCTGTCTGTGTCACGCGGATTTTGTCAAAGTATAAGGACTTCAACAGAGCCTGCTGTTCATAACAGGAGGTTGCCGCCATGAACATCGATCTCGGTGTTGAGTATAGACTAAGGTCGTGGCTGCGCGCACAGCGGCTGCGAGCACGGAGCGGAGGGTGGGGCGGTGGGGTCTGGGTTGGTCCGGCCACCAGCAAAAAAAGAGACTGCCTCGCGCCGTTAGGCGTCCCACCAAGCGTCGCGCTCGGGGAAGTGCACGGTCGTCCACCCCGTCAGGGCAATCGAGACACGTCCGTCGTACCAGTTCCGCGCCGCCCCGTGAATCCGCACGCGTTCGCCCTCGCGAATCCACGGCACGTCCGACGCCTTCCAACTCGTCAACTTCACCTGCCCGCTTTCGTCTTCGAGTACCCCCGCTTGCTGAATCGCCGGCGACTCAGACTCCCATACTGTCGTCAGCGTCCCTTCAACGCACACCTCGCGTCGCGACACGCCCTCCAGTTTCCCAATCGGCACCATTGTTCCCGGTGCACCTTCGAGTTCTTCGAACACGCTTACCGCTGCCGACATCATGTCTTTCCCGCTCAACACCGCTTCACTCAGTCGCCGACTGATCGCCGCTCGCGACCACCCATCCAGCTTCTCTGCCAACCGTTTTGCCTGAGAGTTCACCGCACCCAACTGCTCTTGGGTCAGCTCCGTCCGGGGATCCGCCCGGTCGGGGTCCATCACCGGATTCACGCTCGCCGCACGCTTCTGGAACTGCCGCCGTCGCGCAGCGCTCCGCTCGGCCGCAATCACCCGCGACCGCGCCTCACGGCCGTCTTGCGAGCCCAGTTCCGCACGGGCACTAATCCGTTCGAGTTCGGCTTCCCGCGCTCGAATGCGCTCTTCTTGGGCCAACGTCACCCCGTCAATCCGCTCGTCGCTCGTGTCTGCAATCCCATCTGGGTGGTTCGCATCAACCTTTGCCTGAATCTCCTGTTGCACCGTCGCTTGGAACGTCGGCGTCTCGTCGACGACCTCAAACCCGTCTTCGTCGACCGCCGTCTCGTCCGCGTGTTCGAACGCCTGTTCAGCCACCGAAACTACCTTTCGACTGGAGTTGTTACTAGACATTGTAGTTCCTGAAGGCGCTGACGCGCCGACGCCCGCGACTCCACTCGCGGGATTCTCACGAACCAACCTGCTTGAGCCACGGCTTCGACGTCGACCGATGACGCCGTCACCGAGGTGCCCGCGCCGCGCCTTCACGCCGGACCCTGTCCGGCGCGGCGCGGCACCGACGGCACCCCAACAAACGAGTGCGGGGGGTGAACCTCGAGGTGAGCGCGCGGTCACCGCCATATACCCATCCGGTCACCGCGGGTCGGCGCCTTGCCGACCGCCGTCCGTCGCCAGACGCAACGGAAGCGGCCGCGGCGCCGAGGCGGCACGGCCGGGGGGTATACGGTGGTGAACGGCGTCGCATACGGCCACAGCGAGGCCGCAGAGAGCGAGGACCCGCCGGAACAGCACCGCGCCCGGACCCGCACGAGCCTGTCCCGTCCGTCGCAGACGCAACGGAAACGCCTCGTGCGGCAGCCCGGTGCGGGCTGGACGCCCGCGGACCCACAGCTCGTCGCGGCCGAGTTTGAGCGCACGCCCGGCAGGCCGCACAGCCAGCCCTGAGTGAGCCCCGGACCGTGGCATATTGGGGGTGAGCACGGCGAGCCCCCAATAGCCGCGGTAGCCCGGGCGAACGAGGGGTGAGGGCTATCGCCCGAACGGCGAGCAGCCCGCCCGGACCGCGCAAGCGGCCACGTCTGAACCAGCCGGCCGGCGGCGCGACCGCATCGAGGGAGCGCCGACCCAACGGCTGGTGAAGATGCAGTCAGCCCGGTCTCGGTCACGGCCCGGATGCGGGTCGAGTGCTCGCAGACCCGCCCTCGGGGCTGACCGGTATCGGGTGGCTGCACCCGGCCCGACCCGGCCCCGCGACCGTGCCCCGTCCGTCGCAGACGCAACGGCAGCGCGAAACGCCCGGGCCCGGCAGGAACGGTCTGCCCGCCGGAGCGCGCGCAACCCGAGCAGTCGCCCCCCAAACGTACCGACACGATTCACTTACCGAACACGTGCAGACGACTGATTGAATTCTGCTAGCCGGTCGTCAAGAACGTCGGAAACGTGGGGTCCGTTTAGGAGAGACCAAAACGCTACTCGTCGATCGGGTCGGGGGAACTGAGGTTTGCATACAGAACCTCGTCGTCGCGAATGACGTACCGCTTGGCCAGCACGGGGAAGCGACATTTCGTGAACCCGGCCGTCTGAATATCGAGTTCCTCGTCGACTTCGATGTAGCCGGCGAGTTTTCGCAAGAATTTGTGGGTTACAATGCCGCTCTCGTAGTCTGGGAGGCCGTTCTCCCGTGCCTCGTACACCTCGAAGTCGTCGTAACCCCAGATGGTGAACTCTCCGTCTTCGGTCACCTCCCAGTCGAGCGTCCCGAAGCAGTAGCTCTCACAGAGCTCGCGGACTGCCTGCGGATCCGATACAATCGCGCCGGTCGACGTCGTCGCAGCTTGTAGTGTCGCCATGTCTAGACCTCACGGGGTCGCCCCCGCACCCCTGTCGGGGGCGATAAACCGACGCGAGAAGTGCCTCCCGAGGCGTGGCCGGAGACGCCAGTTAGGAGTCTGCGTGGGCGTCTGCCCCGGATCCGTCGCCCGGCCGCGTGAGAAGGCTCACCTCCTCCAGGAGGTCTCTCGCGGTCTTGACTCGCTCTCGATCCGCCTCATCCAACCGGTCGATGTCGAGTCGGTTGAGATTGCTGAGTATACGATGCATCCGGTAGCCCTGTTTGAACTCTTGCTCCATCGGAAGCGCCTCACTGCTCGCCGGCGCGGAAAGACTCCCCATCGAGACTGGCGTCGGGGTTGGAGGAGGCCGACCTTAACCAACGAACCTCGACGACACCCGCCGGCTGTTGGTTAATCTATGCCCAGTACTAGTGCTACTCGAGACTGGGCCCGTAGCGAGCCGAGCCACACACCCGGCACTCCCAGATCAGTTGTCCCGTCCACGCCTCATCCGGGATCGACTCGTGGGCCTTGAACCGATACTTCGTGAACCCCGGTCGGTTAACTAGATCAGCGAGCAGGCCGCGCCGCCTGGAGCACGACCAACGAGGAGCACCAGGCGCTCGTCGACCAGGGCCAGCTGCGCCGCGTCGAGGCCGGCGAGACGACGCGCTACCAGCCGGACTACACGCGACTGCTCTTCGAGGAAATCTGCACGCTCATCGAGGAGAACACGCGCGAGGAGTTGCGGAACGAATTGGTCGCGATAACCGAGGAGATCGAGGAGTGGCAGGCGACCTACGACGTCGAGACATGGGAAGATTTCGAACAGTCGCTCGCCGACGGCGACCTCGCAAGTGGCGAGCTTCGCGAACGCCGCGACGGTATTGGACGTTGGGAGGAGTACCAGGAAGACCGCCGACTCATCAAGCACGCGTTGGCACTCTACTCGGATGTCGAAGCCCCTCGCGAACAGATGATCGATGTGGCTGACCGTGACACAAACTAATTTTCGCGGTCGTCGAACCTGCGGGTGTCATAGGGCGACACAGCTATTCGTCGGACTGCTCGCCCAGCTTCTCTCGAAGCTCGACCGCGGCCTTCTCGAAATGTTCCGCGAGGAGCGGCGTTCCCGATGTCGCCCGCTCGTCGAGGAATGCGACGGCGTCAGTGATTGCATCAGCGTCCCGTTCTGCGGTCGTGACACAGTCGACATACCCGTCGAGTGCCCGACTGAACGCACGCGAGAAGTGGTCGTACGCGCCGTCGACGCGCTCCATGTTGTCGTCGAGCGACTCAACGAGTGCCCGGTAGACGGTCGCCGCCGACGCGTCCCGCTCCTGCTCGCGGTACTCGCTCGCGAGATCGAACCACTGCGTGAAGTCGATGGGCTCGAAGACGACGGGGTACTCAGGGTTCGTTTCTTCGAACCGCCGGTCGATCGCGGTGCGATGCTCGTCGACCGACTGGCTCGTCGGCTCGCCAACGCGGGCGAGAAACCGATCATGGAGATCCGTATTGGTCGCGAGTTCGTCACGCAGGAACGCGCGGAGTTGGTCGGCGTCGGCACCGTCAAGTGTGGCGTCAAGTCGATCGCCTTCGTCTGCAGGTGGGTCGTCGACACACCGAAGCAACACGGCGACGACGTGCTTGCATGCTCCCGGCCCGTCGTACGGACAGTCGCACCACGGGGCAAACCCGTTGGTGGCGAGGTCAACACGGACATCGTACTGACGGCTGCCGCTCACGACTGCGGTTACAGTGGTGTCGATGCGGTGAATCCCGTGGATACGGCCCTCCTCACGGTATCGTTCGCCGCGTTCGAAGACTGCGTCCGTGCAGATGTCCCGGACTGCGTCCTCGGTTACATCCATCTTTACGGTGGGTTTGACGCACTATTCAGCCGATCCAGTGCATCATCCTCGTACGCTGTTCGCCACATTGCATGGACGGCACGCGTCACGAGTGACACCTCGGTCACGTCGATACAGGACGGTTCGGCGTCCGTCGTCGTGGCCTCGGGCGGCGGGTGGAAATGGATCTCGGGGGAGTGTGTGTTCGGATGGCGATCGAAGCGCCAGTTGACGTCGTTGCTATCGACGTAGTGGAACGAATACATCCCCAGTTCGCTCCACTGGATATCGAGCCGAGCGCTCTCGGCGTCGCCCAATCCATCGCTGAGACTGATCTGCAGTTCCGTAGGGGCGACGACATCATCATACGCCGTTTCGTCGACGAGCGGCTCAAGTTCGAGCCAGAGGTCACGAATCCGCTGGAGTGCCGGAAGATAGATCGGCCCGAACTCGCCGGCGCGGTCGTTACCGTTCATACAGCGAGCTGGTGGCTGGCCTCGTCGTAAGCGAGCGCGGCTTGGGCGACGGCGAGATTCTGCCGCGTCGTGCGCCACGCGGTGAGGTCGTCCCAGCCGCCCGTCTCGTCGGCGTCGAGTTGCTGGACGAGTTCCTCCGGTGACACCACGTCGTAGCGGTCCTCGTAGCGTCGGATCTCGGCCTTCATCTCCTGGATGCTGTCGAGCAACTCGGGTCGAGTAACTTCCTCACGCAGCTCGCGGATCCGCGACATCAACACCCGGTCGCTGTTGCGCTTGTACAGCGTTGTTTGGCCGTCCTGTTCCGTCTCCGCGAACCCGGTGTTCACGAGCGACTTGCAGTGGCGACGCGCCGTCGGCTCGCTCACGAGGGCCCGCTCGGCAATCTCGGCTGCCGATTGCCCGTCGTGGGTTTGTTCGACGATTTCGTACACTCGCTCGAACGGAGTAGTGTCGTCTTTCCAGTCCGCCTTGACCTGCTCGTTGACGTCGTCCCACGTCTCGGTCATACTGGATGCTACGCAGTCTAGAAACAAATAGTTTTCTGGGAAAATTATCTAACTCCGGTGCTTGTAGGCGAGCATTGTCAGGCTACATGCTCCTCTAACGTCTCGTGATGCGTCCGGACTGTGGTCGGTGTGACGTTCCCTGTCGCCGCGACGTCGCTTTGCGCTACCCACTGGCCGTGTCTTGCCCCGCTTTGTAGACGATTACGCTATCATGATGTGGATACGTACAGACCAATCTTTCGACGACACCGAGAATTCGATCAAGGCAATCAGGTAGTTCTTCGGAGAAGGCTTATGCCTACACGGACGCATAGCACACGTATATGTCCGATGCTGATACAGGGTCCAGCAATAACGGCCCAGAGATGGTGCAGATAAACCTCCGGCTAAGCAAAGCCTTTCTCGAAGACATCGACGCAACGTGGGAAGAACAGGGGTTCAACTCACGGAGCGAATTCCTTCGCTACGCTGCTCGTGACGCCATCAAACATCCCGAATTTTCGCGAGAAGGATGGAAGCAAATCGCAGCGAGCGAACACGACCTCCGGTCCGGTGAATCAGATTTAGTCTCGCGAGACGAAGTCCTCGAAATGATGGATCGAGACACGGATGGTAAGTGAGGAAGACTGGACGTGGAAGTTCTCACCACGCGCTGCGAACCAATTCAAAGGGCTCGATACGCACGTTCAAGACCGGATCGTCTCAAAGCTCGACGAGATTGTCGACTCAGAGTGGCGAGATCCTGACGACTTTGTTGAGCCGTTAACTGGTGGGCCATTCTCGAAACTCCGTATCGGACAGTATCGTCTGGCTTGTGTCTTGGACTACGACGAGTCAATCCTCGAGGTCCATCGAATTGAGCACCGAAGTGGTGCGTATACTGCCGACGATTGAACTTCAGAACAAGAAGCATCAGTATCTCAAATTAGCGGCTGGTTTTTGAGCAATGAAGTATCCTCAGTTCGGGAGTGATACGGCTACCTTAACCAACAGAATCGAGATAGTGTTGCAGAACGTTGGTTAAACCTCTCGTCTATTGACTCGAGAGTTCCTCGATAACCGCTACTGTAGCAGCGAGTGTCTGTCGCCGGTCTCCCGTTCTTCTATCTCCTGGTTCAACTGCCGAATCACTGTTGAGAGTAGCTCAACTACGTCTGTCGTCTCAGGGAGACGGCCATCGGGACGAGGGACGTTCCCACTCCGAATTTCGAGATCGGTCCGCCGTAGATGCTTGCACCCACCGCTCGGGTTCCGCTTCGAGAAATCTGGACACGTACACGTCGCACTCGCAACGTCGACCTCGTAGATGTTCCCTGACTCCGATTTCACCTCTTGATTCCTCCCTTCTGTAGTAACGAGACGTCCATCTCTTCAGTTCGAACTCGCTTAGTGTGCAGCCCGAGTGTCTCTTGAGACGGCGACTAGTCGGTGAGAACGTACAGGAAACGCTATTCCTGTTCTGTATCACTGACCGAGCGGAAAATGACGCGTCGGGCCTCGAAATCCTCCAAGAACGCCTTCGAGCCGCCGACGGTAAACGTGTCGTCAGACGTCTCAACGACGAACGACTCCTGGGTCGGAAAGTCGTTCGAGAAGGGCCGGACGAGGCTCTGTTTCACCGCCACGATCGTCCCAGTAGTCGTCTCGAACGCCGCGTTACTCTGGGTGGGACGAATGTCCATCTCGGCCGTGACGACAGCACCGTCCATCAGATGTAACGTCGCGTCGAACACCGCATGGCGGAAGCTCGTGAACGTCGCCGGCAGTTGGCTTTTCGACCCAACGTGTACCTGCTCACCCATCGGCCAGTAGTTGGCGATAAATGAGTCAAACAACGAGGAGACGATATGCTCCTCGGCGTGATAGATGGCGTACTCATCTGAGTTCGAGTTCAGTATCGCATCTGCCGAGGCAATGATACCGTCACCCCGGTCAACGGTCAGCGTCACTGGCGCCGGGGCGCTCCACGTCTGGATGATACTCGCAGTCGCACCGTCGATCGAACTCGTGCCGTCGTATTCCGTGACGAGAAGCATACAAAATACTCCCCGACTCTGGGCCTCTCTGAGCGAGTCTTCGACCCGATGAAGAACCGATGCGGGAAGTGCGAGAACGAGTTCGGATTCAGCGGTGTCGATCAGCTTGTTGAGCTGAGCGAGTATCGTCCGTCGAGATTTGATGATACTGAATTTCTGCTGTTCGTAGCTCTCGGAGTCAAACAGATCCTCTAACTGGGATTCGACGGTCTGTAGTTGAGAAACGAGATTATCGATGCCCTCTGCGGGCGGAATCGCTCGTAACTGCGTCGGTTGGACGTGGTCGTCGATTTCGATGAGGTCGCGCTCCTCGAGTTTCCCGACGATATCGTACGCGTAACTCTTAGAGATGTCAGCCTCTTCGGAGACGACCCGGATTGTCGTAGCCCCGTTACGGAGTATCGTCACGTATGCTCGTGACTCCTTGTCCGAGAGCCCGATCCGCATGAGGCTGTCCACCACCTCGTCTTCCACCATACCCAAGTGTTCGGCCAAGGCGGGGGATAAATCTTAGTATGGGAGTACAGACAGGGAGCTGTCCGGCGGGTAACCGCCTCGAACCCCGTTGTTCGAATGTAACACTCCCTACTCGGTGCGGGCACCTCGGGTGACACGGGATGCGTGCGTGGCTAGTCGAATGGCGTGGGACCAACCCAACGGCGTCGCGCTGTCCGGCGCCCCAGTGTCGAAGAACTGCTCTGGGAGGTACCCCGATGGAAGGCACAGACTGCCGTCGAGATCAATTTGGTCGAACAACTGGTCGGCCCACTTCTCGGAATCGTACTCGTCGGTCGACGAGAAGAGTCGAATCGACTTCTCGGCCGCGTACGCGCCCCAGCCAGTCGAGACGGTCCAAACCTTCTCGCTTCCCTGCCCTCGCTGCCGCCACGTATCGCCCTCGAATCGCGTGAGTCCGGAGATGTCGTCGGTCTCTTTCCAGAGCCTGGAGAACGCGGTGTGGAGATGGCGCTCAAGCCGCCGCAGTCGTGTTTCGCTGATGTCCTCGATGGCCCGGTAGGCGAGGTAGGCGTCGACGAGCGAGAAAGTCGTGCTGTCGACTCGGTCGTCCAAGTTACCGTCACCGTCGTCTAATCGAAGCGCGTAGATTCCCTCGTCGGCGGCCCACGCCATATCGAGCGCGTCGAAGACCTGCGTTGCCCGCGTAGCTGCGCGCTCTCTGGTGGCTGCATCGCACGTGATGGCCGCAATCGTACTGTAGGCCTGAACGAACTTCGCGGCAGTGTGCGTGAAACGACCATTCGTATTCTCCCACGCGTTTTCGCACACCGTCGGAAAGCCATCGTCTTCCAGCGAACTGTCGAGCCCGTCGACTCCCGACTGTAACGCGTTCTCGATGGCCTCGACGGTGACGTTTCGGAGCGACTGTCGGTACGCCGAGAGATACTCGGCGAGGAAAACGAGGACGCTCGCAGTCTGGTCGGCTTGGTACTGCGTTTCCGTGCCCTCGATGTGGCCGTTCGCCCATCCCGGCGCAAGCCGGCCGTTCATCGGCCACACCCGGTGAGGCCACCGGCCGTCAGGTAACTGTGTCCGCAAGTAGAACTCGGCGCTCTGTCGGTGTATCTCGGCTGCATCGAACCCGAGCGACTCGTCGGCTTCCAAGAGAAACGTCGAAACTTCCCCGTCGTCTCGGAACCACGTGTAGCCGTAGCCGCCGGAGTACTGGTAGTACGGGTCGAAGTCCGGCCCCGCAATTCGGGCCCCAGTCGGTGCGGAGAGTAACTCAAGGACCGAAAGGTCAGTCGCGACAAGTCGGTCCGCGACCGTGGGGTACTGGCCTGCCTGCCGTGCCGTCGCGAGAAGCGCGGCTGAATCGCTGTTGGTTCGTCGCGTCCGGGTCGCGACCGCAGAGAGCGCATCCGAGCGAGACTGCGTTTCGATGTCCGACAGCAGGGTGACGAGACTGGTCTCACCGTCTTCGAAAGCGACGCGGACCCCAACACCGCCGGTGAGGCGACTCTCCTCGTACTCTTCGGACGCGCCGAACTCCGGAAACGACCGCGATTCCGCGGCGAGTATCTCGTCGAACCGTTCGAGCACTTGGGGCGTACACTCCACGAACTCAGTCGAGGTACCGAGATAGTCGTGTTCGCGGTTGTGGTACACCTCGACGGCCTCGTCGTGGACGAGCTGCCCGACGCGCCCGTCTCGACCTTCCGGGCTGATCTCGACGAACCCGGCCAGTTCGGCATCTTCCGGTGCACCGTCGCCAAGCTCAAACGTCGTCGTGTGGGCGAGTCCATCGGTAACGTCGCGTTGTATCACGTCGAATCCATCGAGACGGTGCGTCGTCTCGACGAGCGACCGGCCCGCTTGGTACGTCTGGCTCCCCGTGTCGAGCGCATCGAACCACTCGACCGCGTCACCGACACGGACGCCGAAACGTGAGGACACGATGCCGCCGAAGCCCGAAAGTGGGTACGAGTAGTCCCGGAGTGATCCGGCTGGTGAAACGTGAACGAGGCGTTTGTCCGACCCGCTGAATCTGCCTCTTCGCGTGCGGCGTTCGCCCGGAAATACGTCGGTCGCGTCTTCGTTCTGCTTGTAATCGTCGAGTGACCGTCGGAGTCCCATACACCTACTGGCCACAGAGTTCAGATAAAGTTCTTGTGATATCTCAAATCTAATCCCTAAAGTATAAGTGTCCCTATTTTGATGAACAATTCGGACGATGACAGCGAACCCAGAGACGAGCAAGACGACGAAGAAGAGCGTCTCACGACGGCGGTTTATCGCCGCTGCTGGTGCGACGGGAGTCACAGCGGGCCTCTCCGGCTGTGCGAGTATGTTCGGCAACGGCTCCGACACCGGCGGACAGGTCGGTGAGTCCGAAAGCGGTGGAACGACCGTCGTCTGGGGCTTTGACGCGACTGTCGCACAGGACCACGCGGACCAACTCCGTACTGCGCTACACGAGAAAGGAGGGCTCTCGGACGACATCCGCGTCGAGTTCCAGCCGGGCCAGCCGGACAGCGGGAAGCGTCGCTCGACGTACAACCGGCTCTTGAGCTCTCAGGAGACGACGCCGGATATGTTCATGATGGACAACGGCTGGGTGAACATCTTCATCCAGCGGGGACAGCTCGCTAACCTCTCTGAGGTTCTCCCCGAAAGTGCGCGTTCGACCATCGAAAACGAGTACTTCGCTGGATTCACTGAGACGGCCATCGACCCCGCCAGCGGGGACCTGTTCGGTGTTCCGCTGTACCCCGACTACCCGACGATGTTGTACCGGAAAGATCTCGTCGAAGAGGCCGGCTACAATCCGACCGAGGAGAACTGGGCCACCGAGCCGATGACGTGGAAGCGGTGGTCGAACATCGCTGCCGAGGCACAGGAGGTCTCGGGCGTCAATTACGGCTTTACCACCCAGTGGGATATCTACGTCGGAACCGCCTGTTGTACCTTCAACGAGGTCCTGTCTTCGTGGGGCGGCGCCTACTTCGGTGGTCGCGAGAACCTCTTCGGTCCCGTCGGCGAACGACCCGTCACCGTCGATTCGGACCCGGTCGTTAACTCGTTGAATATGATGCGAAAGTTCGTCCACGACGAGAGCTTCGACGGGCAGTTCAGCGACTACGGCGGTGGCTTCACACCGACGAACATCCTCGGGTGGATCGAAGACAGTTCGCTCGCGCCGTTCGTCGACGGGAACGCCGTGTTCCACCGCAACTGGCCGTACGCGATTAACCAAGCAGCGTCGGAGTTCGGCGACGACCTCGGGACGATGCCGCTTCCCTACGGCGTCCCCGAAAGCGAGGCGCAGTTCCCCGGAACCGGTGGGTCCACCTCCGCACTCGGTGGCTGGCACATTACTGTCAACCCGAACAGCCAGAAGCTCGACGCTGTCACGCAGGTCATCCAAGCGTCGATGCGCGAGGAGTTCCAGCTGTTCCTCCTGGAAGTCGAGGGATGGCTACCGCCGCGGGCGAGCCTGTTCAACTCCGAGACGGCTTCGGAGCTCGAACCGACCGGCGACTACATGGACACGCTCCGCGTCGCCGGTGAGAACACGATGGCTCGACCGGTTACGTCCGTCTGGAACAACCAATCGAGCAAAATCGCAGAACAAGCGAATCGTGCGGTCGGACAAGAGGTGTCGTCGGCCGAGGCGATGGCGACGCTCCAATCCAGCCTCGAAGAGACTGAGAGAAGCAACTGACGAGCTGAGAGCTCCACACTCAACAGATCAAACCATGAGTCCCACACCTCTCGGAGGGATAGTATGAGCGCCGATACGGCTGCGGAGCCGGCACGTGAGTCACGGCAGTCGGGGCCAGTCGTCGTCTTCTTGCGGTGGCTGGAGAACCTGAGCGACACGCAGTACGCGTACCTACTGCTGACCCCAGTATTCGTCCTGCTTGGTATCGTGGCTATCTACCCACTCTTGCGGACGTTCGAGCTGTCACTGTACGCCGTCTCGACTGACCTCTCCAGTGTCCGTTTCGTTGGTCTCGACAACTACGTCGCGCTGTTCACCGGAGAGAAAAACCGGTTCCTCCCCGGTGGAACGACGTTCCTCCCGACCGGATTCGACGCCGCGAGTCTCCTCGATAGCGCCCTCGTAATAACCCTCATCTTCGCCGTGGCCAGCGTATTGTTCGAGACCCTCATCGGACTGGGTCAAGCGCTCGTCTTAGATCAAGACTTCTACGGCCGGCGGTGGGTCCGTGCGGCGATTATCATTCCGTGGGCCGTCCCAATCGTCATCCAGGGGATGATGTTCTTCTTGATGTTCGACTCGAACGTCGGATTCGCGACGCCGATTCTCGCCGACCTCGGAGTAGTGGCACCAACCAACACGCTGAACGATACGGTCAGCGCGACGTTCATCATTATCGTCGCTGACATCTGGAAGACCTCGGCGTTCATGGCGCTACTCATCCTTGCCGGGCTCCAGAGCATCAATCGTAATCTGTACGACGTGGCCCGCGTCGCCGGTGCGAGCAAGTGGCAGCAGTTCAGATACATCACGCTCCCGCTCATCCTGCCGACCATCGGAGTTGCAGTATTATTCCGCTCGGTGCAGGCGATGCGCGTGTACGGTATCATCGATACGGTCTCAAGCTGTACCGTCGTCCCCTCACTCTCCTGCATGGTCGTCTCGACGTTCAACACGCACGAGGGGACGTCCGCGGCCATCGCATTCGTGACAGCGGCCATCATCGGCGTCGTTGTGATGGGTATCATCCTGTGGCAGGGGGAGGACGCGATATAATGTCCAGCGAAACCGACGGCACGGCAGACGACGCCGGTCCGCTCGCGCGGTGGGCACGGAACGCGATCCACAACCCACGACGGGTGTATCGAGCGCTGTTCTACGTCGCGATGGCATTTTTCATGGTCACGACAGTATTCCCGTTCTACTGGTTACTCGTCCTCGCGGTGACGCCGCAGGGGAACCTGCTTTCCGGGAGTTTCCTCCCGACGGTCGAAATATTCGGTGTCAGCGGCACGTTCCCGCTCCCCGTTCCGAAAGGATTCAATCCGACGGCATTCGTTACCGTCTTCGAACAGGTCCCGTTCCACCTGTACGTGCTGAATAGCTTCGTGCTAGCTGCCACGACGACAGTTATCGTCCTCGTCGTCGCGAGCCTCGCGGGCTACGTGTTCGGACGGATCGAGTTCCCCGGACGCGCGCTGTTGATGCTCGGTATCCTCGCCATCAGCTACTTCCCGCCCGCAGCGTTCGTCATCCCGCTGTTTCAGGCGTTCGCCGGTAACGCCCCGATAACGATTCCGTTCGTAGGCGTCCCGCTATTCACGCCGCCCCGACTACTGAACACCCCGGGGTCGATGGTCATGCCGTTCAGCGCGCTGTTCCTGCCGCTGTCGATATTCATCCTCACGACCTTCTACGGGCAGATTCCCGACGGGTTGGAGGATGCCGCGCGGGTGGAGGGAACGACCCGACTGGGCGCGCTGTTCCGCGTCATCGTGCCGCTTTCAGCACCCGGCGTGGCGACCGCGGGCGTCCTCACGTTCATCAGCGTCTACAACGAGTTCTTCTTCAGCTCGATTATGGCGACGTCGCCCGAAGCGTCCAAGTGGTCGCCGATCGTCGGCGGGATTCTCAGCTACCAGACTCAGTACACGACGCAGTACAACCTCATGGCCGCAGCGAGTGTTGTGGGGGTTATCCCCGTCGTCGTCCTCGTTATCATCGCGCAGGAACGCATCGTCAGCGGACTGACCGCAGGAGCACTTAAAGAATAACAATGGCACGAGTACGACTCGAACACGTAAGCAAGCACTACGACGACGTAACGGCGGTCGACGACATGAACCTCGACATCGACCACGGCGAATTCATCTGCTTTGTCGGCCCGTCGGGATGTGGGAAGTCGACGACGATGGAAAGTATCGCTGGACTCACGAAGCCGAGTGAGGGTGAGATCTACATCGGCGACCGCGAGGTGACGAACCTCCCACCGAAGGACCGTGGGGTGGCGATGGTGTTCCAGAACATCGCGCTGTTCCCCCACATGGACGTCTACGACAACATCTCCTTCGGGCTTCGCCTCCGCAACTACGACAAGGAGGAAATCGAGCGCCGCGTCGAGCGCGCCGCCGAAATCGTCCAGTTGCAGGGGATGCTCGAACGCATGCCCGACGAGATGTCCGGCGGCCAGCGACAGCGCGTCGCCATCGCCCGCGCCATCGTCCGTGAACCTGATGTCTTTCTCATGGACGAGCCGTTAGCGAACCTCGACGCGAAGCTCAAGGTCCACATGCGGACCGAACTCCAGCGCCTCCACAAGGAACTGGACACGACCATCATCTACGTCACCCACGACCAAGAAGAGGCGATGACGCTCTCGGACCGTATCGCCGTCCTTGACGCCGGCCAACTCCAGCAGATAGACCCGCCGCTGGTCTGTTACAACGAGCCGTCGAACCTGTTCGTCGCGGGCTTCATCGGCTCGCCCTCGATGAACTTCGCCGAGGCGACGGTCACAGAAGACGCGCTTTCGACAGCGAACTTCTCGCTCGCGTTCGATCCGGCGTCTGTCGAGGCTGTTGAGGTGGGTGACGAGGTAACCATCGGGATTCGTCCCGAAGACATCTATCCCGGCGGAGCACGGGTCGAAGTCGAAGACTCCTCTTCGCTCATCGCCGCGTGCGTCGATATTCTCGAACCGATGGGTGACGAGATATTCGCGTACATGCTGTTGGGCGAGGGTCGAACCTCAATGAACCAGTCAGGGACTGATGACCAGTTGCTGATGAGCGTTGAGCCCGACTCGACGATTCGGGAAGACACGGACGTCGAAGTCGTGATAGACCGGGGGAATATCCACCTCTTCGATACGGCGTCAGGAAACGCACTCGCCCACGGCCTATCCCCCGTTTCAGGCAAGTTAGAGACCGAGACGACAGCCGACGCAGACGACTGAAGCGACCCGGCAACCTCGCCGTCGGCGACGGTGAGACGCAGTAACTCTTGGAGGCCACCGAAAGAAACCGCTCTCTTGGGCCTCCTCTCCTCACACCAAGGGTGTGCCGAGCACAGATGGGTTCCGCAGTTTCTATCAAGACGCGTTGACATCCATACTTTCCTGCAGGGCGGAGTTTAGCCTTGGTTTTTCCATAATGGGGGGAGAATAGGTTCCGCTACCCCTCATCGTATAAGTGTATTAGTGGAAACGGTGAGGTCTGATATTCGTCAGACAGTCTAGATAGATTCCCAACGTAGAGAAGAATGCTGTTCACTCGTTGGTTAATAGTCAACTGTGAGTAGCACCAACGTCTACTCGTGTTCGGCGAGTAGAGGAACTGGGTTGACGGTCACCACACCGTGATTTCCAAAGCACAAACCATCTACCTCGCCGACAGGGACGAATTATCCGAATCGGCTGGTCCTTTGTGCTTTGAATATCCATCTGGGATCACGGGCGCAGCACGTTGCCCAAAGTCCTGACCTAGTGACATGATTTGCTCAACGAACACGAACCCATACAGAGTCACTCACAGCCATCGGGACGTACCTCCAAACACGAACCCCTGTATGTTCAAGGCGAACCAACGTTGAGTAGGCATATGTCATCGTTCGATGTCGTGACGGTCGGGAGCGCCGTCATCGACCACAACTACTCTCTGTCGAATCTACCGAAACCTGACGGTGGTGCATTCGCCCGTGACCACGCGACCGACCTGGGTGGCGTCGCTGCAAATGTCGCCTCAGCCCTCGCTGGGTTTGGGAACACGGCAGGAATCATCACACGCGTCGGGGTCGATGATGCCGCCGAGATCGAATCTGACCTCCAAACACGCGAGGTTGACTGTTCTCGGATTCAAGCTGGACCCGAAGAATCGTCGTACACGCTGATTCTCCGTGATCCAGATGGAGAACGAATGATCGTCGCCGGGGGCCAGAGCGTTCCAAACCTTCGACTTGATGCGCGCGATATCGAGTATGCAGGTGACGCTAGTGTGGTGTTCACGAGTGCCTATGCTCCGGATGAGGTCGTCTCGAAACTCGTGACCGCACGTGAACGCCGTGAGATTTCGACACTCGTCTTTGACCTCGCAGGCCCACTCTCGGAACTCGAAGGCCGAGGGACAACACCGGAGACGATTGACCGACTGCTTTCTGTTGTTGATCTCTTCGTAGTCGGCGAGGTCGCTGCACACTCGTATTTTGGTGGTGGTGCCGACGAGGCCGTTGCCACGCTTACACAGCGGAACGTCTCTCGTGCGGCGGTTACACAGGGAAGTAACGGAGCGCGCCTTCTCGAAGGGGACATAGTAACCGACGTCCCGGCCTTCGAGGTAGACGTGAATGATACGACCGGCGCTGGGGATACCTTTACTGCGGGACTAATTCACACGTGGCTCCTCAATGACTATTCAGCACGCAACGCAGGGCGCTTTGCCGCTGCCGCGGCGGCACTCAACTGTGCTGAACCGGGTGCACGCGGCAACCTCCCATCCGAACCCGACGTTCGGGAGTTTATCGAGACGCAGTGAACCCCTGGGGACAGCGAGGCCTATCGAACGGACGCGACAAGGCGTTCGACCGCTGCTTCGTCGACGGGATTCGTCGTCTTGCCACCTTCTTTGAGCGCGGTTCCAACGATTGCGCCATCAGCGACTGAAAGCAGTTCGGGTGCCGTCTCAGGGGTGACACCGCTTCCGATCAAGACAGGGGCGTCGAGACCGCGAGCATCGCGAGCGTTAACCACTGCTTCGAGAACCGTCGTATCGACCGCCTCGCCCGTGCCAGTCCCACTCACGATGATTCCGTCGGCACCACCGCGTTCGACGAGTTCACCAACCACCTCGTTGTGTGACCGTTCGGCGAGCGGCGCAGAGTGTTTCACGTCGATGTCTGCAAGAATAGCAACGTCAGTATCGAGTTGGTCACGCAGACGCACTGTTTCGTGTGCCATTCCCTCGACGAGACCCTGATCAGTCAGCCGACCACCGGTATGGACGTTCACGCGAACGAAGGCACCATCTGTCGCAGCGGCAATGCCGAGGGCACTTTGAACATCGTTTCGGAGGATGTTCACGCCAAACGGGATTGCAACGTTCTCACGAAGTGTTCCGGCGAGTGCTGCAACGTCAGCGACGACGTGCCGAGGAACCCGGTCTGGATAAAACGGGGCATCACCGAAGTTTTCGAGCATAATACCGTCGACACCACCCGACTCGAGTGCTGACGCATCCTCAAGAAGCCGGGTTCGAATTGCGTCCCGGTCACCCTCGAACCCAGGAGAACCCGGGAGGGGAGGTAGATGGACCATGCCAATAATTGGGGTTTCTGTGCTGAAGAGATCCATATCCGATGTGGCCGTTCGAGAGACTTAACCGTACAGATATGTGACTCTGTGAGGACGAATGTTGGTTTCGAGCGGTATCGCGTGTTGAGGCACAGAGTTGTATTCTCGCTTTCAGGCCACCTCCACTCGGTCGACAATAATGGTCAAGTCGCCCGACGCGTAGTCAGCCTCGAAGTCGACTGCGAACGAGTCCGCCCCGTACGGCGTGGTAGGCGCGGTGGCGTTCGAGCGAGCCTGTCGCCTTGAAGTGGAAGAATGCGGCTGCCGTGTAGGGCTTGCTCTGTGTTTCGACCTGCGACTCGACGGATGCGGGGAGCGCGATTTGGGGCGTCTCCGTGTCGATACTCGCAGCGAACTCCTTCGCTTCCTCGACGGTTGCTTGCGAATGTGCCGGTGTCTCGCCGGTGAACACGTTCACCGGGGTTTCCGTCCCGTTGGTGAACAGGACGTCTTCGAAGGTGTGTGTTCCGAGGATCGCCTCGGGACCTAACTCGCAATCGTGGAATGGATCGTCGCCTTGTTACTCGGGCATCAAATCACGAGCCTCCGGCGGGACTCACCCATTCCGGCCCCTGAAAAACAGCAGTTGGCTTCGAGTAACCCGCCCACCGATGGATACCCAAAACCCCTATGGGTTCTGTATCCGACGTTTCGGTCAGATGCCCTCCATATCGCGCCGTGAATACCTTGTAGTCTCAGCCACGACGGTTCTCGCGGCAACTGCCGGCTGCCAGACCAATTCGTGTACACCGACAGATCCTGGCGTCGCGCAGTGGCCACAGACACGTGCCTCTCCGCACAATACGAACGCCGTTCCCGATCAGCCGACGCTCACGGCTGGCGGTGATTATTGGACGAGTTCCCTCGCAGACGATATCGATATCACCGGACTCGTTGCCACAAATGATACGGCTGTCGTCGTCGGCCGCGCGCCTCGCGAGCAGAGTGGAATCGTGACCACCGTACAACTCGACGACGGGTCCTCCGAGACAACCCACGAACTCAATCGGCGTCCAACTGGGCCGCCAGCCCTCGCAGGTTCGATTGCTGTTACGCCCGTACTTGGCGACTATACTGAACCATCGACTGGCGGGATCGTCGCACTCGACACCGCTAGCTGGACGACCACTTGGACACACGATACGGCTGGCAGACCCAATCCGGCGACCGTCGCTGACGACCTCCTCGTCGCCACGAGCGATCGGGGCGATGTAACCGCTCTTGATACGTTTACCGGCGATACGCAGTGGGCGCGGTCGTTCGGTGACGACCACCAGCGTGCAAGCATCCCGGCACCACCGGCCATCGACAATGACTCTGTGTACATCACGGCAGATGGCTCTGCCGCCCAAGGAATCTACGCGCTAGACCGCGAGACGGGTGAGACCCAGTGGGGGATCCCTGGGCCAAATATCCCGGAACCGCTCGTCCGCACGGAGGATGTCGTCCTCGCGAGCTACGACCGTTACGAACTCGTGGCGTTCGATGCCACCAGTGGAGACCGGCAGTGGTCAAAAGCGATGTACGATGGTGACCTGTTCGCGCCAGCGGTCGGGTACCGCCGCGTTTTCAGCGCGGACAAGGAAACCGTGTATGCGCTGGCCGTTGAGAGTGGAGACGTCCAGTGGGAACAAGCCCTTGATGTCGCAGGCCCCCCATTGGTCGTTGGGGAGTCGGTCGTCGTTCCGACGACTGACCGGACTGTCGGTCTGAGCATTGAGGACGGGAGCGAGTTGTGGACTCTGTCTGAGACGGCTGCAACAGGACGTGTGCCTATCAGCCGTGGTCTGCTTTTCACGTCTGGGAATTCGGTGACGCTACGAACGAACTGTGACTAACCAGAACGAACGGGGTGCTGGTCGGTGCTGGGGATGCGCAGTTCTTGGCGGTCCCCGACTCGCTCGGCCAGCTTCCGTTGCAGGTACTGCCTCGCCGTCGACGGCGTGAACACGCCTGTGTCAAGTATGTCGACGACGACGTGCTTGAGGGCCACGAACTGTCCCTGCAGGTGGTCGTCGCCGACCGGCTCGCCGTCGTACCAGCGCACCGTCGCGAGCGCGCCGTTCCCGACCGTCTCTCCCTGTTCGACCGTCTCCGAATCGTACTGCAGGCCGAACCACAGCGTCCGGTATGCAGTCACCTCGAACGTGGTCGACACCACAAAGAACGCCTCGTGGTGGAGATAGTCGAGAGGGTCAGCGACGATTTCGTCGAGGGTGAGCCCGGTGGCGCGGGACTTCGGCTCGACGACCGTCGACGGTCGATCCTCGCTGACGAGATAGCCGTCGACCGCATCCGCTTCGAGGCCATCGGCCAGTTCCGCCAGCAGCTGTTTCGCCCACGTGGTGTCGGTGTCGTCGCCACCGAACGGCGACTCCGACGAGATTCGGTGCTTGAGCTTCAGGTTCGCTGCGCCCCAATGAGAGTAGTGGAGCGTGTACTGTCCGTCTGTGCGTTCGTACGCAACGAGTGTGCGGTGGCCCATTGAACAATCACCTCACGGGGCGACCGCGACTGGATCGCCCCGCACCCCTCCCGGGGGACGAACAACTCTACTCGTCGATCGGCTTGAGGGAATTGAGATCGGCGTGGAGGACTTCGCCGTCGCGAACGACGTACCGCTTCGCAAGCACGGGGAAGCGGCAGTTCGTGAACCCCGCCGTCTGGATGTCGAGTTCTTCACCGGGTTCGAGATGGTTGGCCAGCTTTCGGAGGAACTCGTGAGTGACGAGACCTCCTTCGTAGTCCGGAAGTCCATCCTCACAATTCGTTGGACGGCACCGTAGTTCCCGCAATGGGACAGGAGGAACAACTAAGCAAGTGCTTGTTCACGTCAAGTCTGACTCGATATACCCGACTACTAGACTGAACAGAATCGACAGTTCTCCTCAATCACAAGTTCTTATACAAGTGCGCAAAACCTGCTCCAGTATGCCCTCCATGTCAGTCGTGCGAACAGAGTTCCAGCGATGCCTCCGAGGAAAGACGCCGTGGCTTCTGGCGCTCTGTCTCCTCCTCGTGAGCCGCGTCCCCACGAGTCCCGAACAGGCCGTCGTCCGACACCTCGGCGACGCCGCCGCGTTTCCACGCGCTCAGACCGCCGTCGCAATTGTCGTTCCGTTCGCCGCCGCCGCGCTGGGCTTCCGATCAGTCGTCGGCGAGCGCGAGAGCGGCACCGCCCGCGTGCTCCTTGGCACTGAACTCTCCCGCACCGACCTCGTCGTTGGGAAGGCTCTCGGCCGCGGAGCCGCCATCATGGTTCCCGTCCTCGTCACCACGCCGCTGCTCGTCGCCTACGGGACGTACACGTACGGGAGTATTTCTCTCCCCGTGCTCGCTGGCCTCCTCGTCGCCGCGGCCGCCTATGCGTTCGCGTGGACGACCATCACCGTCTCGCTCTCGGCCGCGATGTCCTCGACCACGCGCGCCGCCGGCGTCGTTTTCGCCGTCACGCTCCTCCTCGGGGTATTCTGGAGCGACATCACGGTTGCGCTCCTCTGGAATCTCGTGACGGGCTCCACGCCGAGTAACGGGATGGCCCACCCCGAGCTGTTCTCTGCTCTCAAGTGGGTCTCTCTGCCGAGCGCCTACTACGTGCTCACGGATTGGCTCCTCGGGGTCCCGGTCGGTCCCGGAAGTGCCGCGCTCCAAGTGAGCGATGCGCTCCGCAACAACGGGACGCTGGCTACGGCGTCCCCCCCGCTGCCGGTATGGGTCGGAGTCCCCATCTTCCTTGCGTGGCCCGCCTTCGCGCTCCTCGTGGGTGTCTCGGCAATCCGCTATGGCGACCTCACCCCGCGTGGTGGCCCCGGCCGGCTCCGCCGTACGTGGGCGAACCGTCCGTCACTCCCGCGTGTCGCCGTAACGCCGGCCACAGCGGTCGTCGGCCGCGGAGGCTGGGTGGATTCGCTCCCCGGACGGTGGCAGCCGCTCGCGCGACGCGAGTTCCGCCGGCTTACGCACGGCTCCGGCGTCTGGCTACTCGGCGCGACCGTCCTCGTCGCCGGCGTCCTCAGCCTCTCGCCGTCAACACTTGTTCGAGATGCCCTCGGAGCGCGCGTGCCGCTTGCTGCCCTGCAATCGCCGATCAGCGTTATCGGCGGATTTGGAACGCTTCTGCTGACATTTCGCACGGTCGTCACCGAACGCGACTCCGGGAGCATTCGTATGACGGCCGGGACGGCCGTTTCGCGCTCCGCGACGCTCGTCGGTGTTATCATCGGACGGGCCAGCGCAATCGCGTTCTCGCTCGTCCTCGCTGTCCTCGGAACGTGCCTCGTCGCCATCCTCCAGCACGGCGTCGTCCCACCACACGTACTCGTCGGGTTCCTTGCGATCACTGTCGCTTTTGTCTACTGCATGACGGGATTCGGCGTCGCGCTCTCGACAGTCGTACGCCGGCAGACGGTCGCGGGCGTCGCCGTCCTTGTGCTTGCCGGCCTCTACCTGACGTGGTTCCAGATTTCGAACATCGTCTACGGCGCGCTCACCGGGACGGCCGTAAACGGCTTCTCCCCGCCAGCGAGCCCGACGTACCTTCTGCTCCGGTGGGCGCCGCCAGCGAGACTCTATCACGTCGTGACGAACGCCCTCCTCGGCGTCCCGAACTCTGCCGGGAACGCGGCCGGGGTACTCACCGACGCGCTTCAGTCGAACGTCTTCTCAAATATTGTGGTCGTGCGGGCGGCCTACGGCGCGGATGTCCCTGTCTGGTATCTTCATCCGGCGGTCGCCCTCGGGGAACTCCTCTGCTGGTTCGCACTCCCAGTCGCGTTCGCCCTCATCAGCTATCGACGCCGCGCACTCGACTGATTACGGCGCGTCCTCGCTTGGCGCCGTCGGCTCACCGTCGGCCATGGCGACGAAGGCGTCCTCTATCGTGCCCACATCGACGTCGAACGACCGAATCGTCGCCCCGGAATCGGCGAGTGCTTCGAGCGCACGATAGCGAGTCGCGGCGTCGCAGACGGCCTCGATTCGACCGTCCGTTCGCGTGATACGCGTGACGCCATCGATGGCTCGCACGGCCGCGAGCGCGGTATCATCGGCGTCGGCGTCGATACGGAGGCGGCTTTCGACACCTGCCGTCGCGCGGAGTTCTGCCGGCGTGCCTTCGGCGACGAGTTCGCCGTCGGCGAGCAGGCCGACGCGGTCGCAGACGCGCTCGACTTGGTCGAGGACGTGACTGGAGAAGAAGATTGTCGCACCGCGGTCGCGCTCGTCCGAGACGACTTCACGGACTAACCGAACTCCATACGGATCCAGTCCGGAGAACGGCTCGTCGAGGATGAGGAGGTCTGGATCACCGGCGATGGCCATCCCCAGGCCGAGGCGTTGTTGCATCCCCTTCGAATACCCCCCGGCGCGTTGGTCAACGGCGTCCGTGAGGCCGACACGGTTGAGGATCGTCTCGGGGTCGCCGGTCGCGTCGTTCGCGTCGAGGATGTAGGCGACGTGTTCGCGGCCGGTGAGCGAGCCGTAGACGCCGAAACGGTCCGGGAGGATGCCGGTGCGGGCGTGAATCGTGCTTGCCTCCTCGCGGACGTCTAACCCGAAAATTCGCGCTGTCCCCGTACTCGGGCGTGTGTAGTCCATCAGCATATCAATGGTCGTGGACTTCCCGACGCCGTTCGGGCCGAGGAAGCCGTACACCTCGCCCTCGTCGACGGTGAGGTTGAGGTCGGCGACGGCGGGCGCGCCGTCGTAGCGCTTCGTGAGGCTGCGCGTCTCGATGGCGGTCATCTCCGGTCACCGCCCGCTCTGGGCGTTCGTTCGCTGGCGACGCGTGTGGGCTGGAGGGCCATGCGCTCCCGTATTCTGTGAACGTGCAAAAATCTTCGCGGTACCCGGCGCGACGAGGAGCGACCACATGGACATGAACTCGTGATGGCCTAACGAAGCGAAGCTCAGACTCTCCCGAAGAAAATCCAGCAGGCGAAGATTCTCGACGCTAATGTTACGGAATGGTCGGTCGCGAGCGACGCGGAGGGCGGCAGCGGCGAGCGGGGCGGGCCGCTACGTACACACCTGTTCAGCCGGCTATGTCGCTCGGTGAGGCATCTACACCCCTGGCAGATTCAGAAAGGGCGAGGCCGCCTCGGCCGTCCCCCGACCCCGCAAGCACCGCAGGCACGAGGAGCGCAGCGGCGTCCTCGTGAGCGAA
Organism: Haloferax sp. KTX1; assembly: GCF_902410085.1. NCBI lineage: Archaea > Methanobacteriati > Methanobacteriota > Halobacteria > Halobacteriales > Haloferacaceae > Haloferax > Haloferax sp. KTX1. Next base: position 154,366 of record NZ_CABPRH010000005.1, read on the forward strand.
GCGAACGAGGGCCAGCGAGACGCAGTCTCGCGCGGTCGCGGGACGTCGAGCGGCCGAGGGCTTTCAGGTGTAAGGGATCAGCGTTCAATTCTCGTAGAGGCCAGCTGGCTGTTATTCTGCTACGCACGCCGTCGATGTAGAACTATCAAGAAGGTCTTCAGGGACTGCTATTGGCGCCAAATAAAGAAAATAACCTGCCTCCAAAAACTATAGGAGAAAGATTTTAGTCCTCGCGTGTCTCATAGCCAAATAGAGATGACGAGAAGTGCCTTTGAGATGTACCAAGCCGTCCGCGCCGCCTCCGATGAAAATAATGCCCCGGTCATCTACGTCGAGTCCGCTGAGGATCTTGACTCGCCTGTTGAGCGAATGACCGTTAGTGTCGCTCGTCCTGACGTGCTCCTTGACGAGACCGACATCGGTCCGAACGAACTCCTCAGAAAACAGAAAGTTGGTCACCCTGACAAGGTGTTCGTGCACGCTGGCGATGTCGCCCGATATTCAGGATGCTCCCTCGAAACCGCACGCAACTGGCTCAAGAAGTTCAAGAAGAGGGGCCTTGTCAAGCACCACGGGACTGGTGATGCCGAGGTCGGGACTGTCACACTCTACCGCCCGGTCCTGGAGGACCAAGTGGATATCAACACCAACCTCTACGAGCTTGAAGGACGACGACCGCCGGACCAGCTGGTCGCCACGGAGACAGTCACCCCTGGACAGTTCGACCATATCGGCGGCTCACGATTCAAATTTGAGGATGACTCGTCGGTAACCATCGATGTTTCCAAACCCGAGAACTCCACCACGATCCAGGAGCATGTGAACTCCCAGCTTCGCCAGCATGGGCTCATACCCTCTTCGCCGAAGAACTTCACCTACGACCTCCGCAAGGAAGCCGGCCTCGTCTAACCAACCATGAGCGCACCCACCGCCAATAAAACCGAGGCGCACCGTCGCCGCAAGGAACACGACGCTCGAGACCGACTCCAGCGGGCCGCCCAATATAACGTCGTCATTGAACAAGAGCCGTGTGACAGCAACTCTGGGAACGCGAAGACGACTATCGAGCAGGTGACGACATTCGTGATCCCCGCAAATTTCTCGCTCCACCAAGGTCAGTCCGTACGGGTGAAGATCGTTGATGTCGGTGATAGTCACGCCCTCGCCCTCGCCATCGCCCTCCTCGACTGAATAGGCTGTACCAGTTTCATCAAATAATGACGAGTGCAGCGGTCTCCTCGTGAGCGGAGCGAATGAGGGCCAGCGAGACGGAGTCTCGTGCGGTTACGGGACGTCGAGCAACGGGAGAGCAAACCCCTCCTGAGCTAACGGGCGGCAGAGCCGCCCGTGATCGGCCGAGGGCTTTCAAAGACGCTTACGGGTCCGTGTTCAGTTCACGGAGAACCTGTGTTGCGACAGTTCCGATCCGAACGCCATCGACTGCCGTGACATCGTGGTCTGCAGCGGCCGTCCGAAACGGGACGCCGTCGACGAGGATGCGGTGGATGACCGCCCGAACGACTGCGTCCCCGTATCGATCGACAACCGTGGTCATCGTTTCATCGAGATGTGCATCCGGATGATCCGTTCGCGGGGTAGCCGCAGGGTCGAGCAGCCGCTCACATACCCTGTCGACAGATGCGTGTGCGGGATTACCAGTTCGTTCCTGGACGTCGTACACGGTCGCGTGATTGGTCATTCCTCGGCCGGTGGTTCGAGATACGTTCCGAGTGCGTCGACGACAGTCTGGGCGAACGACTCCTCGAGGCGGCCCTGGCGTCGAACAATCGCGGCGTGCTTCGGCGACGCGACGGCCCACGGCGAGGCGTAGCTCTGCCTGGGCATCCCGCCCTCCACCCAGTCGGCGTCGTGGTTAGTGTGACCGTCATGTACTCCTCTGAACCGAATGGATGCGTGTCGTTGTTGCAGATGAGCCACGGGCGCGGGTTCTCTCCGGACTTGAACGGGTCCGGTCCCCAGACGACATCCCCGCGCTGGTAGCTCATTCAGTCGCCTCGTCCTCGTCGTTGACGGCGTGCTCCAACCACTCCTCGATGTCCTCCTCACCGAAGCGGTCGTTGGCCGCTCGCGTACTCTCGAGCATACTGGCGTACGCGGCGACGTCATCGACCTCACCGAGCGCCCAGTAATTGCCCTTGTGCCGGACGAGCCCGCGATCTTCGGGCCGGGAGAGGACGACGCTGATGCTCCCTGCTTTGACGTCAGTTGCGTCGCGAATCTCGCTCTGCGTGAACGCTTGCTCGGGATGGGTGGCGAGGAACCGCATCACGCGGTCTGCGTTCGTCTCTCCGGAGTGCAGGAGCCGGTCTTCGGGGGAGGATTCGAAGGTCTCGGTGTCGATGGTCATATGTATTTTTTTGTCGGTGAGTATGTTAGGTGTATTGACGTATTTCAACGTGATGGTGCCTGCGGCCCTCGGGTGAGAAGCCAACTACTGCTCAACAAGATGCTCTTCGAGGTCACGCGTCCAGTACGTCGCGAGCCCGCTTGGGCTACAGCGCTCGCACAGCTGTACCGGGCCTTCGAGGTGCCCGAGTTCGACGCGGAAGCGCGTGAGCGTCGCGAGCGTGTCGACGACCAGTCCACAGCCGTCACAGGCGACGTGATCGCACTCGTCGGGATCCGGCTCCGTCTGAATCGCGCAGTCGACACAGATCGGGTGAGTGACCTGCTCGTCTTCGCCCCAGGTATGCGCCTCGCCAGCCTCGGTCCCGGGTGGCGCGTCACAGAACGCACACCCGGTGAGCGTCTGCTGCATCACTCGCCCTCCCCGTCGGCGGCGCGTGCGGCCGCCCAGCCACGGTGGAAGACGGCCAGCTGCGTCGGTGAGTCGAACGTGGTGCCGCTCGGCTCGTGAACGAGGACGCGATCCTCGGGAACGGGTGTGACGACGCCCACGTCGATGAGGTCGTCGACTAAGCTACGGGCCGTCGTGTCGTCGACGTCCGACGTGTCGACCCTGGCGGCGTCGCGGTCCTGGGCTAGCAACTCTTTCTCGAACTGTTCGTAGTCGGCACTCGTGTCGTCGTGCGGATCGGGAGTAGCCATAGTGAGTCACGCCGCGCACGCTGTCGCGCACTGCACGCCTTCCAGCGCCGATAAACACTCCACGCGAGACCGTAGCCCTTACTCGCTCCAGAGGGCCGTGATCCGGTCTTCGATCTCGTCGAGGACGAGCGCAACGACGTCACGATGGTCGTCTGGCCACGGTGCATCCTCGCCGGGCGTCGGGGCGGTGGGCGGGGGATGGAAATGGTCTCGTGTATTGTGCGGATTCGGGTGCCGGTCCCACCGGCACTCCCAGGTATGGTCCGAGTGTTGCTCTCGATAGTAGAGTTTGAAGTCGTCGTTCGTGTACCAACGGACCGTCAACTGCGCCTCGTCGACGGCTGCCGGGTAATACGATGGGGCAAAGACGACGTGGAGTTCCAGATGGCCACTTGTATCCGTGACGGTCGCTCGGGAGACCTGCCTCGTCGCTTGGAGCCGCGTCTGGAGGAACTCGAGGATTGGACGATCGATGGGAGCAGGACTCCCGCCATCGCCTGTCGGTGGCACCATCGAGCGGGCTACCCGGACGCCTGTTCGCGCTCGCCACCCGTGCGTTGCTGACGCGCGCGTTCGTAGCGGTCACGCTCCTCGCGGGCGGTCGCCCAGTCGGCGAGGTCGCTGTACACGTCGTCGATAGTCCGCTCGTCGCCGCCCTCCGCAGCGGCGACGGCGTCGACGGCGGCCGGTGACGCGGCGTCGTACGTCGCCTCGTACTCGGTGATGCGCGTCGTCAGCTCACGAACGCGATCCTGCAGGTCCTCGACGGAATGGTCGGCTGCGAGCTGGTTGATACGTCGCCACTCAAAATACGCGTCATTCCGTTCGTAGGTGGCCGGATGGCCATCGTGCCGGGTGACGATCCCCAAATCGTCGAACCAGCCAAGGTATTTCCGGGCGGTTTTGGGGTCACAGTCGGCGCTGTCAGCGATCGCGCTCGCCGTTGTCGGCTCGCGGGTCTGCAGGATGGTGCCGTAGATGCGTTGTTCGACGTCATCGCTGGCGAAAGCATCCTCGAAGGGAGGCGGCCCATCGGCGGCATCTGTCTCGGACATACTCGGGATTACAGGGCGAAGGATATAGTTCTTACTTCAGGGAATAGTTTCCTGACTTGGTGGGCTGGGTTCCACAAGTTGACAGCACCTTAACCAACAGTGGGTGATTTGCTTGCCCTAGTGTTGGTTAAAACATCGCTCCTGAAATCGGAGCTCTCGAGCTGGTTTCACGCGGAATCTGTCTTGAGCGCCGTCAACATCATTCTGACCTACCTCACCGCCCAGTGACGACTGGTGTGTGAGTCGGTTGACCAACTCCTCACGAACCGCTTCACGGCTGACTGTCGTTTCGTGCCAGCCGAGACGCTCGTCGAAATACCGCTTCTTGAACCGTTGGCCGACGTCGTCAACGGCGATGAACTGTGTCCGTTTCACGCCCGCTACGCTCGTCGAGACGAACTCGGCCCCGACGTCTTCGTGGGTGAGTTCGACGAGTGCGCACTTGACGAATGAGACAATGCCAGTCGGACTTCTATCGTGTCAGATCTGCCCCGCTCTTGGCGTCGTCGTGCTGGCTGGTTTTGTCGTCCTCGCAACAGACTATCCTCGTTCTTCCCAAGCGGTCAGGGGGCGACTTCAGCCTGAAGCCGTCCCCCGGTCACCGAGGTTCGTATGGCGCACCGTACTGACGCCATAGCTGTCGAACTGCTCCGCAAGCCCGTCGAGATGCGCTGCACCAACCGTCAGACAGACGGCTTCGTGGTCAGTCCCGGAGATGTGGCTGAGCACCCGCTGGGCCATCGCCGCTTCCCTTGAACTTGCTGTTCGGCGGATGACAAGCCCATGTACTATGAACGCACATAGGCTAAACGCAAGCGGGACAACTCCGAGTGGGACAATCGCCACCAGCCCACCCCAACCGAACAGCAGCGCTAAGGGTGTCTCGTATGCGACGCGGCGCCGTCTGAGGATACGCAGAATGCTGGTACACACCACGACCCAACCCGTGACGACGCCAATCAGGACTGGTGCAACAGCGAGACTCACCACCATCCCGAGCCACCCGAGTCCAAACCAGCCCAACGAGAGTGCTGGCACGAGCTGTGATGGATGCGTATCGACTGGGACCGTCGGTACACCATGTGCCGAGGCGACTTCGAGCACAGCTTCCGTCTCGACTGCCTGTTGTGTGCCGGCACGAAGCGCATATAGCGGCCCGTACAGCATCTGGGTCACACACATCCCAATCAGATAGAGTGGCAGTCGGATGGCCGCAGCGGTGTAGTCACCGACTGTTGGGCGTTCCACTGGGCGCTCAGTATACCAGACTGCAATCCCTGCTGTCAGCAGTAACCGCTCGAGGCCATCCGAGAGTCGATCATACTGACCTAAGTGCGATTCGCCAACGAGATGAATTGTCAAATCCTCTTTAATTCTGACTGATTGGGAGAACGTCATATGGAGGGATGAGTACCAACGCTATTTCGACTGGCACATAAAAAACCGGATTAATGGCCACTCAGGCGGCGACACCTCGGTCAGGGCTCGTCGAGCAACGAGCGAGCGCGTTGTACGTAACTGTTCGCGTCCCAACTACGGGCGTCGCTGATGTCATCGAGGAGCAGCCGTGCGTCGGCAGCTGAGAGCTGTTCAGTTCGAACAAGAACCGAGAGCAGCGTCGGCGTCGTGACGAGTCGGGTATCAGCGAGTGAGGCGTGGATCAAACCCAGTTGGTTGAACTCGTCACAGAGGAAGAGCCCAGCATCGAGTTCGTTTGCGAGGGTGACCGCCGCGTTTTCACCGTCATCGAGCGGAAACTCAGCATCGAGGTCGACCGACTGTGTTGTGAATGACTCCGCTTGGTTGAGGACGGCGGACGCAGCGTGCCCATGGACGTCATCGTAGGAGGCAATCTCACGGAGTTCATCGATGACCGCCGTTGGGACGACGACCTCGTACTGCGAGAGACAAAGTGCGAGTGGATCGGGGTCGTCGTCAGTAACGATTCCGAGACTGACGAGGGCGGAGGCATCTGCGATAAGCCGCGTCATCTATACGTCGGCGACCTCGTCGATAAAGTCCTCGTCCAACTGTTGTTTCAACACGCGGAGGTTGGCCGCCTCTTCGGCGCCCACGAGCGCTTTCAGTTGCTCGAAGGTAATCTCGTCGTCGTAGTAGGCGGCGGCAATCTCCTGGACGAGCGTGTCGTCGTGAGCGGCGTCTTGGAGGTACTCCCGAAGCGCGGTCACGAGGACGTCTGTTCGGTCTTCCCCAAGGACTGCGGCCAGTGCGTCAGCCCGGTCGATGAGCCGATTGGGGGCCCGAAACTGGACGCGCTTCTTCTCGGTGCTCATGATGTGTACATTGTGAGCCAACGCACTTAGCCGTTTTCGTGTGTACGATGTGAGCCTCACTCGGGCCGGCCGTGGCAGTATCAGTCGGTGATGTAGCCACTCAACTGACTCGCCACATCATTGGTTCGCTCGTCGACGAGCGAGGGCAAGTAGTGCTCGATATCCGCTGCATTGTTGAGAGTCACGACTCTTGATCCTGTGCGATGAGTTCCGCTTCAAACCGTTCGTGGTCGGCTGATGCATCGTCGAATACGTCTGTACCGGGTATAGGAATCACGTCGGCGCGTATTGACGCGCCTCGGCCTCTCAGGCGCGGACAAACTGCTCTCTACTACGTGTTAACCAACGCTACTTGGTCTTTCCGGGCGAGAAAGCGAGATATCCTCTGAGAGGGCACCGTCTAGTTAAGGAACGAACAGGTCGAAGAGTGAGTGATCTATGCTACTCTCAGACCTGCTCAAGGAGAGTTTGGACACCGCTACGCTTGAATGTTGGCAGCGCGAGCGGATGGCGACGTCCCAAACTCGCAGAGCGAGTTTGTGGGCTCGAAAGACGCTTGCGTCTTTCGAACGTTGACGAGACGCTTCGCGTCTCGTTCGCATCTCGCAGGACCGCAGGTCCTGCGGACTCGTCGAAATCCAACGGATTTCGAGACACCAGAAACCTCCGGTTTCTGGGGACGCCCGTCAGGGCGTTCGCCGTCCGGCTCCATGCTGCCGGTCTTTCACTCAGAGAGACAGAAGCGATTCTTCGGCTGCTCGGCGTAGAACGCTCGTTTCAAGCAGTTTTTCAGTGAGTATATCGTCTGGCTGACAGCGTCTCAGACCCGCCGAAGGCGACGCCGAGGCGGGTCGCGGTCGACGAAACCGCTGTCAAAATCAATGGAGAGTTGTCTTGGTTGTACACTACAATAGACCTCGACACGAAAGTAATTCTTGATGTCGTGTTGTTCAAGCGTCATGGAGCTGACCCGGCGGCTGCGTTTCTCCACGGAGTCTGTGAGAAACACGACTGTTCAGAGACGGTGTTTCTGGCCGATGCCTTCGGGTATCGGACTGCCTTCTCTCGATTAGGGTTGAACGATCGGGTCGACTACACAGACCGAAACCTGATTGAAAAGTGGTTTCACACGTTCAAAATAAGGGTCGATACTTTCCACAATTCATGGGTGGGCAGGCGGCTGATCGTCCGCCATAGTCTTGCATCTTTCATTCATTGCTATGATTTTCAGCGACCGCATCAGTCGCTCGACGGAAGAACGCCTGCTCAGGAGGTTAACTAGACAGTGCCGACCAAGAGGTGCTTTCGAGACAATGGCAGAAGGATGTGATTGGCTTGGTGCGCCGATCTACCGGTACGCTCAGCAGTTCCTCGACGGTACCTCAAAGTAGGATGCGATCAAAAACTCCCGTCGCTGAACCGGTGGTGACATACTCGTGCTATTGGTACCGAAACTCACGAAGTAATTGGTGTTCTGGCGTATTAAACGGAACCGCCGTCTGACTTCGTCGTGGTCAGCGCTTCGATTCGTCTCTCAATCGCTGGCGTCGCTGTTGGAACTCTTCTTCGTTGATTTCGCCTCTGGCGTACCTTTCACGGAGGACGGTAATCGCCGAGTCGTCTGGTGATGCGGCGGTTGATGACCGGTTGAACGCCCAGTAGAGTGCACCACCGAGGACGCCGAGCGTACCGAGGAGCGGCAGTCCATATGACCAGCCACCTCGCGATGACCAGCCACCTCGGGAACCCCCGGCCATCATTCCCGGTCCCATCCCCGGTCCCATCATCCACCCACCATTCGTGCTCGCCGAGTCGGAATCGGAGCCGTACGGAATCACGCCCTGCTGGACGATTTCGTCGCTTGAAGGAACGTTTCCATCTGGGATTTGGGACTCTTCGGCGGGACCGCCTGGTTGTCCAACGACGACTCGGCCGACCATGCCGAGGGACTTGTGGGGGATACAGTAGTAATCGTATGTCCCCGGTACTTCGAAGGTGTACTCGTAACTTCCCCCTGAAATAATCCCGCTGTCGAACGGACTCGCCGCAGATGGAATCCGCCCGTCGTAGCTCGTCGCCGAGTGGGCACCTGCCGAAATCTCGAACCGGACGGTGGTCCCGGGTTCGATGAACAGTCCAACCGGGTCGAAGTAGTTGTTGCCCATCTTCACGAGGGGCGTCTGCTGTGCTGTTGCTGTCTGTGAGAGTCCCGCTGTCGCGGTGGCACTCGTGCCGAGCAATCCCAGGAACTGTCTTCTCGTCGTATTCATCATGTATTGGTCGCTATTACGCTGTGGTCACCCACGGACGTAGTCGGAGAGTCGCCGGGCTAGCCCTGACCGCTCGCTCGATGCCGTACGAATGGCAGCTTCGAGGTCGTCACGCTCAACGATACCGATGTATTCGGTCACCCGTTCATCGCCCGCGTAGATGAGGGTCGTGGGCGTCTTTCGGACACCGTACTCTTCGGCCGTCTTGAGGTCGGTCTGGATATCGACTTCCCGAAATTCGACGTCCGGGAATTCGTCTTCGATACCCTCGTTCTTTTCTCGCTGCGTGGCACACGCCCCGCATGTCTCCTGCGTGAAGAGGATGACTTCAGTCATGATCTCGTGTATGTCGTGTCGTTAGTCGGGTTACTGTTCACTATCGAAGGTTTTCGACTGAGTCGAGGTGGTTCGTGGGCGACGTCCCGCGTTAGTGGTCCTCTGATTCGAGTGTCTGTTTTCGTTCCTCGAACTCTTCGTCCGTGATTTCGCCGCGAGCGTACCGCGCGCGAAGCGTTTCGAGTGCGGAATCAGGCGACTTCGATTCGTCTCGGTCGCGGAGTCCATAGAAGACCAGCACGCCGAGTCCGATCAGTAGGAGTGGCCAGAGGAACATCCCGCCGCCGAACATTCCGAAGCCACCACCCATCATTCCGCCACCCATTGTGAGCAGCGGAATCACGACGAGCGCTGCGACGACGAGGAGGATAATCGTCGTCGTGTTCATCCGACTCGCTTCCGCCATCAGTCGCCACCTCCAGATGTAAATCGGTCCTCGACGGTCGAGAGCACTGTTTCGAATCGACCCTTTACTTCGACCCCGATGTCGTCCAACGCAGGGTTCTCAGTGATACCCACGAGTTGTTCGGGGTCGACGGCGCTCACGACCACGTCACTGTCATCGTTCTCGTAGACGATGACGTTGCACGGGAGCAGTGCCCCGAGGTCTGGTTCTTCAGTGAGGCCTTCGTGTGCGAGCGGTGGATTGCATGCGCCGAGAATCCGATACCGCTCGGTTTCGACGTCAAGCTTCTTCTTGAGCGTTGCCTGTACGTCGATGTCGGCGAGGATGCCGAACCCTTCGTTCTGTAACTCGGTTTCGACTGCGTCGAGGACGTCGTCGAGCTGTGCGTCAACTGTCGTGGTGATGGTGTACGTCATTGTGTGTGCTCCGGGAGTTCGATTGATACTGCACTAGGGGAGGAAGTCATCCCGTCTGCTAGTGCAGTTCTAATATTGGATTTTCTATACAACATTAGATGCGCTCTCTACAGATAAATGCAGGGAATCACCTTTCTACCGTGGCGAAGAGCCGATTAATTTTGTAGTTTATTTCCACTTACGTACAATATTTATTCACCGAGCTCTTTGCGCTGCTTTCTGTCTTCTACGACACGAGGGGGTAGACGGAGACGTTAGCAGTAACCCGCACCACCCATCCCTCCGTATTCACGCATCGGGCCGTATCCACCCATTCGTCCGTCGTCGGCCATGTCTTCACCCATCTCCTCGACGGTCACACCCATGTGCGATTCCATCCATTCGACAGCACCGGGACCCATGTGGTCGTTCATGTGCGATTCCATCCACGCGGTCCACTCAGTCGCTGTGCCGTTGTACGGGGGCGCGTCGTCAGCGGCCGTGTCGTTGCCGTGTGCACTGACGACTGGGGCAGCGAACGCAAGTCCGACGATTGCGAGTGCCACGAGCAGCCAGCGTCCGAGTTTGAAGGTAGTCATTGTTGTTCTCCTCGGTTACTCGTAAGACGGCTCTGGAGTTATCACCGTGGGTGTGAACTGGAGTAGGAGAACGTTCGAGAACGTCTATAAGTCAATTTAAACGTTCCTCTCCCACAATATCGTTCATCGCCTGCGAATTCGAGACGCTCGTTCCTATCTGCCCAGTCGAGAGCCGAGGTCTGTATGGCACCGCCGAGGTTTGGAATATCAGCCACAATCCCAGTGAACAACCCCACCCTACTCGCTCGCTGAGGAAGGGGCCTTAGCGCCTCAATTCAGGTAACCCCGAGCAGGGGGAGCACATAGGCGAGGACCTATCAGTCTGGACAAGGTATCGATCAGCGGGATGGCGACGCACGAACATAGCGTTGACTCCACATCAGCTGACCAGAGTCTCCGCAAACTCGGGCTGGTTGCCGCGATCAATCTCGTCGGATTCGTCATCGAACTCATCGGCGGCCTCGTCTTCGGCTCGGTTGCACTCCTCGGTGACGCCTTCCACATGTTGTTCGACGCACTGGCGTACGTCATCGCGCTCGGTGCGACCGTGATCGCTCGCCGGTCGGATCCGGGTGGCCGGTGGTCCTACGGCTTACATCGCCTCGAACCCTTCGCGGCGTTTCTCAACGGTGTCTTGCTCATCCCGATGGTGCTCTATCTCGTCTACGAATCGTACCAGCGGTACCTCTCTCCAGTGGAGATCGACACGACGATGACGCTCGTATTAGCGACCGGCGGTCTTCTCATCAACGTCGCGTCCGTCTACGTCCTGCAGGGCGGAGAGATGAGTCTGAACGAACGAGGGGCCTTCTACCACCTACTGGGCGATGCCGGTGCGTCGGTGGCAGTTATCGTTTCGATGCTCGTCATCAGGTTCACCGACTTCTATCTCGTTGACCCCGCGACGGCGGTCGTCATCGCAGGCCTCATCGTCTGGTCGGCGGTCGTTCTGCTGCGGGAGAGCGGTGCGATCTTCTTCCAGCAAAGTCCCGTCGAACCGGAGGAGGTGCGGTCTTCTATCGAAGCACTCGATAGTGTCGAAACCGTCGAGGACCTCCACGTCTGGGCGCTCTCCAGTCAAATCACCGTCGCCTCCGTGTTCGTGACGGATTCGACGACCACGCTCGACGAGCGAGACGCTCTCGTGACGCGAATCCACGACCTGCTGGAGTCAGAGTTCGACGTGACCCATGCGACAGTCGAACTCATGAATCAGCCGCACGAACACACGCTCACCTAATCTACCTGTAGAAGGGAGAATAGCAATTCATTCATCGAGGCGAGCGCAGGAATCGACCGATACCGTCGCTTGACACCGTCGGGATTTGTTCTCGCCAGCCGGAGTGCGTTCGCCGTTATCCCGGGGGACCACAACCGTATAACCGACGACGACAGCGACCGCGACAGTTGTCAGACCGACGGACGCTCACCGGCGTGTTGATAAACCAAGTGTATCGCAGCTACTCGACGATGACGGTGCCCGTCATCCCTGAGCTCTCGTGTGGGATACACACGTACTCGTAGGTACCGGGGACCTCGAATGTGTGCTCGTACGTGTCCCCTGAAGCGAGCAGTCCGCCACTGATGTCGTTTCGCGCAGCCGTTTCCGACCCGAAGCCACCACTGGCGAAGTACGCCGCATCCGAAGGAATTCGGCCGTCGTAAGCGGTCACTGTGTGTCCGACTTCGCTGTCGTTCGTCCATCTCACGGTGGTACCAGCGCTGATCTTGGACCGTTTCGGGTCAAACTCGAAGTCTTCAGTCATCGAGATCCGTTTCACGCCGTCTGACTCACCGGTGGCTGAGCAGCCCGCAGAAGCCGTCGCTGCGAGTGTTGCCCCGCAGAGTCGAAGTACCTGACGTCGGTTCATAGTTGTGTGAGTAATGACCGAGGAGTTAGAGTGCGACGAAGAGGTCGGTGGCGTACATCACGACGAGTCCGACAAGGAACGTGACGAGATTCAGTGCAGACGCTGCTCGTCCGTTCCGATTCATCATCCCCCACAGCTCCCAGATGACCTGCAGGATTGCACCCACGCCGACGGCGAGGAAGAACGCCCCGAGCGTCGGCGAGAACGCGAGGCTCCCGAGCCAGCCGCCGAGGATTACCGGTGCGCCGGCGAGGAAGCCGAGCGCGAGGAAGTGCAGGACGCTCGGGCGCTCCCCACGAGCCACGGGTGCGACGACGGCCGGTCCCTCGGTCACGTTGTGGAGCATGAAGCCGATGACGAGGAACGCACCAAGCGAGACCTGCCCGAGTGCGAACGAACTCCCGATGGCCAGTCCTTCGGCGAGGTTGTGGAGACCGATGCCGAGTGCAACCAGATAGGCAACCCACAGACCGCTCTGTGCGCGAGCGTCGCCGGCAGCGGCCCGACCTTCCCGCCATGCACTGACGGCTTGGACGGCCAGGAGCGCGCCGAGTATTCCCAGCGCAACGAGGGCAGTTCCCTCGAACGCACCCGGAACTTGTTCACCGAGTTCGAACGCCTCGAAGCCGGCGTCGATGGCGAGGAACGCGAGGATACCCGCCGAGAAGGCGAGGATGGCGTGGAGCCACCGGTCGCTCATCGATTGGAGGAACGGGAACCACAGCATTCCGAGCGCAACGGGGATAACGCCGACGAACAGGCCGATGACGGCCATCGTCAGCAAGAGATCACCTGTCAGGCCCGGCGACTGGCTCGGTGCCACGATGGTGTGGTGGACCGTCGCGCCGTCCGAGAGCAGCAGCGCAACCCCGAGGTCCCAACCGGGATTCCAGTGATACGGGATGACAACCTGTGCGCTCTCACGCGGTGCGAGGGTGGTATCGCCACCTGCTCCCTGCACCTCGAAGTTCCAGTAGGCGTCGTCGACGAGCACCTGTGAAATAGTCACTTCACGCGGTCCGTTGTTCGTGACGTGGAGGACGACCGTCTCGTCGTTCGGCAATGTCGTGTGCGTCACAGAGACATCTGGGAGCGGTTCGCCGCCAGTGTCGAGGGACGCGAACGGCGTCGCCGCGAAAAAGCCACCCACGATGAGGCCTAAGAGGAGAATCGGAAGGAGTGCTGCGACCCACTTGGGAAGCCCGAGGGGGCGCTCTGCTCGGTCTACGGTGGTTCCGCCGTCGGTGTTCGGTTTGCTCATTTAGACCACCTCGAAGAAGCTCATCCACCCAAGTTCGGCGAACTCGGACTGGTGGGCGTGGAACATGTAGAGTCCCGAGTCGTGGTTTGAGTAGTCGAGTTCGATGATGCCGCGCTGTGCCTGACATTGCATGACCGTGTCGACGGTTTTGTTCGTCGGTAGTAGGGTCGTCCCGTGGTCGTAGTAGTCGAAGAACTGCGAGTGGGTGTGGAACGAGTTGATGGGGTCGAACTCGATGGCGTTGATGAGATACACCCGATGACGTTTGTTCTTGTCAATCTGTATCGGCCGTTTCGTCTCGCCCGCTTGCCAGTTACCCTTCCCGTCGGTCTGGCCGACGCCGTAGGCGAACGCGCGGGTGTTGACCGCGTAGACCTCGTTGTCGCCGTCGAAGTTGGTGTCGAAGCCGTTCATCACCATCACCATCTCGTTGACGGCGTCATTTTCGGGATACTCGTGGTTCCGGCTTTTCGCCTCAGCGACGAGGTCCGCACGGAGTTCGTCGGTGATTTGCGAGCGGTGGAACTCACAGTACTCCTCTGGGTTCTCGGCGACGCGTTCCGGGTTGGGGTCGATGATGATTGCCCCGTACAGTCCCCGGTGGATGTGCTCTTTCAGAGGGAGCGAATGGCAGTGGTAGAAGTGGCTACCTGCCGGTTGGGCGATCCACTCGTAGGTGAACGATTCGCCGGTGTTGAGAACGCCCGGTCCGTTGGTCGGAATCCCATCCATGTCGGGGTTCAGGTTTCGCAGGTGCGGGTGGATAGTGTGTGCGTGCCGTCCGAGGTTCTCGAACGTGACGCGGATTAGGTCACCCTCGACGGCGCGAATCGTCGGGCCGGGTACCTGTCCGTTGTAGGCCCACGCTGGGAACTCAATGCCTGGGGCGATGGTGACTGTGGTATCGACGGCTTGGAACGTGAATTCACGAACCGTCCGGCCGTTCTCCTCGTAGATGTCCTGTGGGACGTTCTCCTGTTCGCCGCGACCCGTATTGAACTGATACAGATACTCGTGGGGGTCAAAATCGAGGTCGCTGTACTCACCGACCGCACCGAAGTTTCCGTGTGCGTCACCCCCATGTCCACCGGTGCCGTCGCTGTCTGCCCGTCCAGTCCCCATGAGAGCGGCACTCCCTGCCAGGCCGATTCCGCCGAGGACCGCCCGGCGAGTGGTCTTGAAATCCGATTCAAGAGAGTCGACTAATCTATGCTCTAACTTCTCTGTGAGCTCTGCTGCTCGTGAATACGGTAATGATGGCATCTAAGGTGCCTCGCTGAACTGCCCGGTTTTGCTGACCGAATAATCGTCACACTGTGAAACGAAGACGTTCATCGCGGGTTCCGTGGGGAGGGAGAACCGCTCGCCCGTCTCGGTCACGTCGAGCGTAACCATGCCGAAGGGCGCGATCTCGGCCACTTCAAGTCGTGTGCCGAGCGTCACGCCAGCTGCCGCCAGATAGTCCAACACAGCCCGGCTGCTGTCTCGAACTTCGGAGACGACCACGAGATCACCGGGTTTGCACTCCGTGACCGACTGGCGACGTGAGTCACGCTGCACTGTAAGGTCGCCAGTCGGAATGGGGGCACCGTGTGGGTCAACCGTCGGGTTTCCCAGAACGGCCTCAAGTCGTGCTTCGAGTTTCTCACTGACGTAGTGTTCTAGCACGTCGGCTTCGTCGTGAACGTCCGACCAGTCGTACCCGAGCCGCTCGGTCAAAATCGTCACAGTTGGTGGTTTGACCCCCGTCGCGGCCGCTATCGCTGACGGTGCGACCTGCGTGTCGTCGTCCTGAAGATCGTAGATGGTCTTCAGATAGTCTTCGACGTTCGGGAGTACCATGAAGTGAATTTTGATACATCTAAAGATAAAGTTTTCTAATGGCACTTGGCAGTCTTCATCGGTAAAATACTGCGACAGACGGGTGTGATGGTAAACGATCGTATTGATGGGTACTGTCAGTCGAAGTTGTCAGGTCTGAGTCTCGCCAACCGGAGGGCATTCGTCGTCACACCGGGGCTCGCCCCCATATCGCCGACGATGACGGCGACTGCAACGTTCACCAGACCGAAAGGACCCCGACGGCCAACAGTGAGTTCACACCGATGCTCGCCCAGATGTTCTCCCGGATGACCCCGTTGGCCTTCCCTGAGAGCGCATAGAGATACGGGAGTTTCGACAGTTCGTCACCCATCAGCGCAACATCTTCCGGTTCGACTGCCGTGTCGGTCCCCGCCGCGCCCATTGCGACCCAGACCGTCGCCGTCGCCAGCGCCGGCGGTCGTTGATGACCGTCACGGGACCCCGACGGGGTCTCCGTTGTACGTCTCGCTGCACGCGAAGCGGAACGACTCCTTCTCACCCGGCACTATCGTGCGTTCACCAACGGAAACTGGCTGTGTCGTCATTAGTATCTCCTCATGGTATTGGAGTGCGTGTCTCGCTCGTTCCGCGAACCCGCTCGCTGGTCGTGAGACGATATCCCCGTTCCCGCAAAACGTCGAGAATCGGTTCGGTATCCAGAATCTCGTGGACGTGGTGAACCCCGTCGGGAACCGTCGTATCGTGGCTGGCCATCGACACGGTCGCCGCGGCGATACCGGTCACTCGACTCTGTTCTCGGCCGTCAATTGCCGTCATCAATGTCTTCGCGGTCGAATCCTGTTGCCCGTCGACCTCGACTGTCACGGCAAACCCATCCCCACCGACCGAGCGTGTCGAGACGAGTTCCGTCAGTCGGTCGAGTCCGATTGCGTCGACGGCAGGAGGATACAACCCGAGCCGCGAGAGGCCGTATGCTGCGGACGTGATCACCCGCGAGTCGAAACACAGGAACGTTCTCGCTGGCACGTCGAGCGTCCGCTGGAGGACGTGCTGATCCGCGAGGTCGAAGCTGTAGGCCCGACGGCGACCGTACCGAGGAAATTCTATTGCCTCCGGTATAGTAAAGCCACGGACCGAACGGGTGCCATCTGAAGCGGGTATCGTAAACTCCCGACCGATTCGCTCCATCGTCCACCGACTCGCCGCGGGCCCGAACGCTTCCCCGAGACCGAGGAGCACTCCGATTCGGATCTCCGAGACAGTAGATAGCTTGTCAACCATTCGTTTCGCAAGCAAGTTCGTAACGCCGGGCGCTAGTCCGACGCTCAGTACCGCTGTCGCGCCGCCATCGCGGGCGCTGTCGTCGAGCGGTTCGACCTCGCGGAAGAACTCGTCCGAGGCTGTGACGTCGATGTAGTCGATGCCTCGCTCCAGACAGGCTTCGACGAATGCCGTTCCCGACTGGTCTACGCACATCACTACTTGGTCGACACCTTCGAGGACACGAGCGTACGAGTCCGGCTCCTGAAGGTCGAACGCGGCACCGGAGACGTGTTCACCGTATTCGGCTGCGACAGCGCTCGCCTTCGCCCCGTCGCGGCCAGCGACGATCACCGCGCTCGGTCCCTCGGATGCTGTGGCTAGTTCCTCCGCAATCGTGTGACCGACCGACCCGTAGCCTCCGACGATCAGCGTCGTCATGCCGAGAGATCGACCCCTCTGAGCCGGCGGGCGTTGATTGCGACGATGATCGTCGACAGCGACATGAACACCGCGCCGACTGCCGGCGACAGGAGGATACCGACGGGTGCGAGAACCCCGGCGGCAAGTGGGAGCGCGAAGACGTTGTAGCCGGTCGCCCAGACGAGGTTCTCCTGCATCTTCCGGTAGCTCGCCTTCGAGAGCCGGACGAGACGGACGACGTCGAGCGGGTTGTTGTCGACGAGGATGATGTCCCCCGACTCGATGGCGACGTCGGTGCCTGACCCGATGGCGATACCGACGTCGGCTCTCGTCAGAGCGGGGGCGTCGTTGACGCCGTCGCCGACCATCGCGACGAGTTTCCCTTCTGTCTGGAGTTGCCCCACCTTGGTGTCTTTCTCCTCGGGCAGCACTTCGGCGAAGTACTGGTCGATGCCGAGTTCCTCGGCGACGGTGCGAGCGACGTCCTCGGAGTCGCCGGTCAGCATCGCTACCTCGATACCCATCGCGTGGAGGGCGTCGATTGCCTGTCGGCTCTCCTCGCGAATCACGTCCGCGAGGGCGAACGCCGCCACGACCTCAGATTCGTCTCGGATGAGGTAGATGACGGTCTGGGCGTTCGACCCCGCCTCGTTGGCGAAGGAGACGATTTCGTCGGATCGCTCGATACCGAGTTTCTCGATCAGGTTCGGCCCGCCGAGGTGGACCGTGTCACCATCAGCGACGGCCCGCACGCCGAGCCCGCGGAGGTTTTCGAAGTCCGAGACGCCTGCACACTGGACACCGCGTTCCTCTGCGGCGGTCCGGATGGCACGCGCGATCATGTGTTCGGAGTCGCCCTCGACGCCCGCAGCGACCTCGAACGCACGGTCTTCGTCCCAGTCGCCCGTCGTCACGACGCCCACGACGCCCTGTTCACCCTTGGTGAGCGTCCCAGTCTTGTCGAACATCACCGTATCGAGGTTTCGAGCCTCTTCCATGGCGATGCGGTCACGGATGAGCATCCCGTTCTGAGCGGCGGTGGACGTGTTGATGGCCACGACGAGGGGGACGGCCAGGCCGAGCGCGTGCGGGCAGGCGATGACGAGGACCGTGACGACCCGTTCGAGGACGCTGATGTTGAATCCAACCGCGATGACCCATGCGACGGCTGTAATACCCGCGACGGCGAGAGCGATGTAGAACAGCCACCCAGCCGCGCGGTCGGCGAGTAACTGCGTGCGGGACTTCGACTGCTGTGCCTCGTCGACCAAGCGCATGATTCCCGCGAGGGCCGTCTCGTCTCCGGTCTTCGTCACTCGGACGCGAAGGCTGCCGTCCTGGTTGACCGTGCCGGCAACGACTTCCGACCCGGGGCCCTTGTCGACTGGTCGGGACTCGCCCGTAATCATCGACTCGTCGACCGACGACTCGCCCTCGACGACTTCACCGTCCGCTGGAACCGAGGCCCCGGGGCGGACGAGCACGACGTCGTCCTCGGAGAGTTCGGAGACGGGGATTTCCTCGGTATCCCCGTCGTCGGTGATTCGTTCGGCGGTGTCGGGCATGAGTTTGGCCAGTTCGTCGAGCGCGCCGGAGGCTTGCCGGACCGAACGCATCTCCATCCAGTGGCCCAGCAGCATGATGTCGATTAACGTGACCAGTTCCCAGAAAAAGGGCGTCGTCCCTTCGAGAAACAGGCTGGCGATGGAGTAGACGAAGGCGACGGTTATCGCCAGCGAGATGAGCATCATCATTCCCGGTTCGCGGTTCTCCAGTTCGGTCCGAGCCATCGAGAGGAACGGCACCCCGCCGTACGCGAAGATAACTATCGAGAGGGCGGGTGTAATCCAGACGCTTCCGGGGAACGTCGGTGCCGTATAGCCGAAGACGCTCTGGATGAACTCGCTGAAGAAGATAACCGGAATCGAGAGAACGAGCGACACCCAGAACCGGCGGCGGAACATCTGTTCGTGTCCCGAGTGGTCGGTGTGAGCCCTGTGGCCGTCGTGGTCGTGTTCCTCAACACTACCCCCGTGGACGCGACCCTCGCGAGTCGGGTCGCCAGGCGGGTGGTGAGCGTGTTCCCCTTCGGTATGTCGTGTGTGGCCGTGCTCTGACTGGTGGGCGTGTTCACCTGTGGAGGGGTCGTGAGCGTTAGATGCACCGTGGTCGTGGTGCGAATTGGCCTCTGGTTGCCCCTCGCTCGCTGGGGAGTCGTCCGAATCGCGGTCTTCGCGGTCCGGCGAGTCGTCGTGGTTTGGATGGTCGTTCATGGATTGTGTTACTATTTGTCACTCGCCCACATGAATCCAACCAGCCCCGATAGCCGACGCGAGAGACGCGGGAGGAGGAACTCGTGAGCGTGTGGACGGAGTCGTCTTTCGTTCGATACAACGACCGTGTGTGGTTCAGGCGTGCGCGGTGTACCCCGCCTCTGTGACCGCCTGGACGAGCGCGTCGACGTCGGCGTCACCATCGACACTCGCTTCGTTCGCGTCGCGGTCAGCAGTCGCACCGGTGACACCGGCCACGCCAGCGAGC
This sequence comes from Haloferax sp. KTX1, assembly GCF_902410085.1. Lineage (NCBI taxonomy): Archaea > Methanobacteriati > Methanobacteriota > Halobacteria > Halobacteriales > Haloferacaceae > Haloferax > Haloferax sp. KTX1. The sequence continues at coordinate 173,970 of NZ_CABPRH010000005.1, forward strand.
GCCGCTTCGACGGTCTGTTCGCAGTGTCCGCAAGTCATTCCTTCGACGGTGATGGTTGTCGACATGCAGTCATACATTTGTTCGCTATTCTTATGCAGATTTCCCCTTCGATTCGAATTCTAGGACGCATGGATATCTTGGAATCCAAAGTGAATTTGGCTAGTCGGTTTTAGTGGTTTGAACACGTAGCTGGCCCATGCGCGATTTGGACGAGATAGACCCCCAGACCGTCCAGCTATCGATGTCCAACGCCCGCCGTCTCTACAGCGACATCGCGGACATCGTCGGTCTCTCAGCACCGGCCGTGTCGGCCTGCGTAGCAAGCCCCGAAGAGATAGGTGCGATGGCGTTCTCAAGCGTGTCGGTGCTCTCGAACAGCCTGTCGTTCCCTCGGTACATCCCTGATCACGACTACGAACTGCTCGGGAGCCTCGTCGATTAAGCCCAAGCTAGGTACTCGAACGCAACTCACAGACGTCTACAATTCCCGTGGCCCCGTTTCAAAACCAGCTATCAGGAAGTCGGTTACAGCGAACAATCGGTGGACTGCTACTGGGTGGTCTACTACTTGTCGTATACGTCAACATCGTTGGACTCACCGAGATTCAACGCGTGCTGCAGTCGGTCCCGCCAGCGCGGATTTCCTCGTTACTACTCGTCGGAGTGGTTCCGCTAATCTTCTGGGGGCTCGGACTCTCGCTCGTGTTCGGTCGGCTTGGTGTCTCACTCCGGTTCTCGGACTCGACCTGGCTATACGCCGCTTCGGGATTTCTGAACGGAATCACGCCGTTCGGGCAGGTCGGCGGTGACCCAGTAACTGCGGTCTTGTTCAGGCGAGCGATCGGAACCGACTTCGAGACGGGGCTGGCCGCGATTGGAAGCCTAAACGCGCTCAACCGAGTTGCTGCGGTCGTGTTGGGGCTACTCGGCGTTGGGTATCTCGGGTCGCGCGTCACGGTTGCGGGGACACTCAGAAACGCGGCGGTGACGGTAGCTGGCATTTCGGTCGGAATCGCACTCGGACTAGTTGTGGGCTGGCGGTACAGACACCGCCTCGTCAGCATACTCGTGTCCGCCGTTGTGCCGCCTGTCCGCGGTTGCGCGCGGTTCGTCCCCTCCCTCAACCCCCCCACACGCGAGGGTCTCGAACGAAGAGGGAACCGATTTATCCGGTCGATCGACCGCATCGCATCGGACCCCCGCCGTCTTGCGGTCGTGTTCGCCCTGAGCATCGTCGGGCAGCTCGCGGTGGCGGCCACCCTCTGGATCGCCCTCGCAACGCTCGGATTCGACGCTCCTGTCGCTACTGTGCTTCTGATTATCCCTGTCGGGAAACTCGCCGGCATCGCTCCGACACCGGGAGGGTTCGGAAGCTCGGAGGCCCTGCTGACGGTATTACTCGTCTCGACCGCCGGTGTGACCGCACCCATCGCTGGGGCGGCGGTTCTCCTCTATCGAGCGAGTGCGTTCTGGGTACCGTCGCTCATCGGTGGCCTCGTAACCGGGTGGTTCGTCGTGGTGAGCAACTCGCTCGAAACGGAGTCGGACCGCTCCCGGCGTATCATCGGTGGGTCTGATGAGACACCCCCTGCCGATTGGGACGCGGAGAGATCTACGCCACGGCATTCGACGGTTCCGATGCTCTTGATCGCTCTCGCCGCCTCACTCTCGGTACTGGTGACTATCGCGATACATCAGAGTCACTTCATTATCGAACCGAACAGTATCGTGGTCCACGCAGTTCGGGACGTGTCACTCACCGCTCTCAGCTTCGCTCTGACGTGGGGGGTTGTCAATCGCCTCCCTCGGGACTTGCCCGACTAACACAGACGAGGAACGCGGTCGCTTGCATCGCTCTCTTCGATGGGACGACCCCATCCGCGTGGTTACAGACAGGACCGAGGATTCACGGTGGCCCACGCACGAGAACGACAGTCGCGAGTGAGATACAGTTGTCGACCCCGGACCGGACTTTCGAATGCGAAATTTCGAGTCGCTGTTTCCTCACTATTGTAAGGACAATTGACAAAGCGAATGGCTGTGATTGTCTAGATATGCCAGCGACGCTCATCGACGGGGTCCTCGAATCGTTACGCATCGGTGTCGGCTTCCTCTGGACCGCCGCGTGGGCGATTATCATGGGACTGATGATTACGAGCCTCGTCCAAGTCTACGTCTCGAAGGAGCGGATGGCCAACGTACTCGGTGACGAGAACCTGAGCGGCCTCACGAAAGCGACGGTGTTCGGCGCCGCAAGTAGCGGGTGTAGTTTCGGAGCGGTTGCCATCGGGAAAGGACTGTTCAAGAAGGGTGCGCACGCGGTGAACGTCCTCGCGTTCATGTTCGCCTCGACGAATCTCATCGTCGAACTCGGCCTGATGATTCTCATCCTCCTCGGGTGGGAGTTCCTCGTTGCCGAACTCCTCGGGGGCGTCATCCTCATCGCCGTGATGGCGATACTCGTCCACGTGACGCTCCCCGAGAACCTCTTCGACGAAGTTCGACGGGAACTGAATCAGCGCGACCACGAACACGGTACTACTGAGGACCCGACATGTGGGATGGAAGGGAAAGACGAGTATTCGCTGACAACCGACGGCGGTGAGACTCTGAAGTTCTGTTCGGCGGGCTGTATGGAAACCTACCAGCAGGAAGCCGCCAGTAGCGGGGGGTGGCGCGACGAACTGTTCTCGTGGGGCGGGTGGTACAAGGTCGGCAACCAGTATCGCAAAGAGTGGTCGATGATCTGGAAAGACGTGATCGCCGGCTTTCTGATCTCCGGGTTCGTCATCGTGTTCGTCCCCCAGTGGGTCTGGAACGCGCTCTTCCTGCGGGGTGAGGGTCTGTTAGTGAGCGCCGAGAACGCGATTATGGGTGTCGCCATCGCGGTCATCAGTTTCGTCGGCAGTATGGGGAACGTTCCCTTCGCCGTTGCGCTGTGGGGCGGTGGTATCAGTTTCGCTGGCGTCATCGCATTTGTCTACGCCGACCTCATCACGATACCCGTCCTGAACGTCTACCGCAAATACTACGGCTGGAAGGTCATGCTGTACATCCTCGGTATTTTCTTCGTGACGATGGCGTTCACCGGCTTCCTCATGGAGGAACTGTTCAACATCCTCGGCATCGTTCCGAACTTGGCGGGTGGGCAGACCGCGTCAGAGCAGACGTACTTCGAGTTCAATTACACCTTCTACCTCAACACAATCGCGTTCGTACTCTCAGGGTTCCTCCTCTACGTCTACCGACGTGGACTCGGTGCACCCGGGCAGTACCGTGATCCAGTCTGTGGAATGCGGACCGATGACAACGGGCCGGGTCTAACACACGACGGTGAGACGTACTATTTCTGCTCGAAGCGATGCAAGCGGTCGTTCGAAGAACAGCCATCGGAATTCTCACACGTCCAACCGACTGTTGGGGAGGAAGGTCGAGAACAGAGTCACGACCATCACTAACCACCGTCACACGAAATGAATCGAACGCACTCGGTTACAGTTCAGTGAACACCTCACTGTTCCGCTCGCAAATTCGTAGCTGGTGAACGGTGCGGTCTGTTCACCAGGCATTCTCGTTGAACCAGCCGGCATACCGGGTAACGCGATACCCGAAAGCGACTGCTGTTCAAATGCTGTTACGATAGTATCGACCGGGAGCGTCCTTCGACGACGAGGTCATCGAGAACCAACGTGTGACAACTGAGAACTTCGTCGGGAACCATACTACTGTTTGATACCGCTGATGTCGTTCGGGGAACGCTCGACGAGCTCGAAATCGAGACACTCCCGTAGATTCGTCGCGTACTCTCTACAGCAACTGCACCCCGGCGAACTGAATTGCGTTGCCGTCGTAACCGTAAGTGTACCGTCGAACGGTGGCTGTTCATTCTCATACTCCAAACACCCAATTACACCGACGATTGCAGTCCCCACCCCAGCGTACTGACGAAACGGCATCGGGTCCTTGTTGTCCTCGTGTTTCGAGCACGCGTATAACGTCGGGAAAGAGAAAGGGTGTCCAAATCACAAAGCAGCGGCTATCGCGGACGTTGGCGTCTATTTATATGCTTTCGGATTTCAAACCAGAACAACCGTATTCGGTAATTAGCCGCTCACAGACTGCCAAAGCAAGATAACCGTTCCAGATTTTTTCACATTTCAAATTTGAATATAATGAAATGAGGGACCCGAACTTAGATGATAGAATCATATTCACCCACATAATCTGTAAAGTCAAAGTATGGCACGGCAGAACGAGTGAAGTCCGTGCTGGAAATTTCGAATACAACACCCACTACATGGGACAGGTCAAAATACGTACGACGATGGAGGTCGGATATTTGCTCATGAGGATACACTCACTCCAACGAGGGAAACAGACACGAACCGACGTCAAACAGACACCGTCGTCGGACTCGCCCTCGTCTCTCTCTTGACAGTAGGAGGCTACTTAGCTGGCAAGCGTACCAGCAACAACAATCGTTCGACCAGATGATGGGTTCGATGATGGGACATCAATGACAGGTGTCCATGGAACGAGTCCGGTGTGGTACATCCTCGGGACACTCATCGTTACGGGCGCACTTGGGGGAATATATCTTAGCCTCCGTCGCTCGCTAGTCGAACTCTCCAAGGAACGCCAATCAACAGGAGCGGGTCCGGTACCGGAGAACGTGGCGGAGACGAATCCCGAAAATCCAGAAGCGCAATCAGCAGCGGAGGGCGATACCCCCCCTGCCCGTCGAGAACCGGTCCTCGACGTCTTGCCGGAGGACGGACGACGGATTCTCGAACCTGTCCTCACGTCGCCGGGAATCACGCAAATTGAACTGCGAGACCGGTCCGATTTCTCGAAGAGCAAAGTGAGTCAGACGGTGAGCGAACTAGAGAAACGAGGGTTGCTGTATCGTGAGCGACAGGGTCGAACGTATCGAGTGTACCCGAGTGACGACCTTCTACAACGCCCGACGTGATTTGTGTGTTATCAATTGGCAACTCACTATGTGTTTCGGACGCATCTGTCGATACATGTGCAATCGACACGTCCCCCATCTGATTGCCGAGTACGAAGCATCGAAACGAGACGATGTCGAGGCCGACGTAGCCGGCGACGAGGAGGAACAACCAAACACAGACTCCACAGCAGTCGAACGAAAGCGTCTGTTCGGTTCACTGGTTGCGCGACTCACTTCCTGATGTCGTTGACGGTGAGTAGTCAATTCAGCAGGGACCGCAGTCCCAGCTAGCCCCGTTCGACAGTCATCGAGTCTGTTCAGAACGGTGACTCGTCACCAGTAGCGAACGGAGCGACCGACGTATTTTGCTGTGCAACCCACGCGAATCGGACCACGAACGAGAACAGGACTGCGAGCGGAGCGGTTCAATTCGGGCGAGAAACCACGGCTGTGGTTAATTCGCACCAACGTGGCTGCCCGAAACATCGGCGGCTTCAGCGATCGCTGGTGCCGACGTGTAGCGACGAGAACACCGTCGCCTCGATCTTCCGGAGGTGCTCGCCGACGGTCGTCCCGGCGAGTCCGGTCGCCGCCGCGATCTCGTGGTGAGTCGCTTCGCGGGGTTCCCGGTAGTAGCCGAGGTCGATCGCCACCCGGAGTACCTCGCGCTGTCGCTCGGTCAGGCGGGAGACGACGTGGCGTGGGCCGGGTGTGTATCGTCCTGTGCGTTCGATTTCGATCCTGACACCCTCGGGCTGTTCGGTAAATACGTCGACGAAGGCCGCTTCTGTTCCGATGTAGGTCGCTCTAAGGCCGCCGTCGTCGGTGTACTCGACCGGCATCTCGATGAGGGACGATGATTCACGTCGGCCCTCCATGAGTGTCCTTGTCAGGTCGTCGGCCGCGTAGCGTGTGTACGAGAAAAAACCACCGTCGTCACCGGATATCGTAAACTCGATCACCTTAGACGACTCCGAGAGCACCCGACGGAGTCCCTCCACGTCGCCGCGCCCCTCGGCGAACATGGCGACGGTATCGTCGTCGAGGAGTTCCATGCGGTGGATCGCGCGGTATTCGAGGTCAAGATTCATGACTCGCCGGTCGAGCCGGTTGATCCCGTCCTCGTCGGGGTAAGCCACGAGAGTGACATAGCGCATGCGTCACGATGGGTCGCCGCCCATAAAACCAGTGTTCATAAGCGTCCGTGGATCGCCGGCAGCACGCTCACCATCTCCGGGTGAAGAGATCTACCCGATGGAATTCGGAGACGCGATGAGAGAGACGGTGGACTCAGTTCCCGGCGAAGGGACCGAGCGAGCGAACGCCCTCGGTGCTCGTCGGACTCGGTTCCACAACCACTGTGATGGCCCTGCGCTGAAGCGTGTAAACCGTTGCAGACGAGAAATCTGTTGGGTCCGTGTATGACAACACCGACCGACGAAGAGGTTATCGTTCTCACCGGTGCGAACGAAGGGATCGGCTATCACTTGCTGACGGCGCTTGCCGAGGAAGACCGTCTGATCGCTGCACTCGACGTGGCCGGGGACAACGTGCTTGACGCCCGAGACGACGTAACTGCCCGGGTTCGATACCACGAGTGCGACGTCGCCGACACCGACGACGTGACCACGGCGGTGAACGACATCGTGGAGAGGTGGGGCCGGATCGACGTCGTCGTCAACAATGCGGGTGTCGCTCAAGCCGGGTTTTTCGAGTCACAGCCGATGGCTGAGACGCGTCGTGAGTTCGAGGTCAACTTCTTCGGCTATCAGCGTCTGATTCGGGCGGTCCTCCCGCACATGCGAGCGCAGGGGTCCGGTCTTATTCACAACATGTGCTCGGGGACAGCCGATACCGGACACCCCGGCCTGTCCGGGTACTCCGCGACCAAGGGTGCCGTCAAGGCGTTCGTCCGCTCGCTCCGGCTCGAACTCCGTGGCACGGGCGTCACCTGTACGTTGATGATTCCGCCGTCCACGAATACAGGGATGACCGCCGACATCGACTATCCCGAGTGGATGACGGTCGAACCCGAGGAAGTCGGCCGCAAACTGGCCGATAAGATTCACTCAACCCGACCGGTAATCACACCCGACCTGACGACGCGAGTCGGGTTGGCGCTCACCCGCTGGTTCCCGTCGATCTGGCGGCGAATGACGGCTGGAATCATCGGCAATTCGGAGTGACGACGCGTGGCTCGATGGCAATCGCCTGCGGGCGTGCGGCCGACAGGCTCCAGACGCTGTCCCCCATAAGCGTCCATGGATGGCCGGCAGCGGATTCATCGCCATAGGTGAGGAAGAATAACGACATGTCCGACCGACCGCCGACGAGCGTTCTCCTCCCGACCACGCGGTGGACCGACACATGCGCCGAGCTGGCCGCCCAGCTTAACGATGGCGACGAGTTGTTGATCATTCACGATTGCCCGAACGACCCCGTCGCTGATCAGGCGCCCCACCACGAGAAAGTCCGAATCATCACTGCCGGTAAGCCGACGGGCTGTTCCGGGAAAGCCAATGCCATCGCTGCCGGGATGGGGGCGGCGCGCCATGACCGCCTCGTCTGGACGGACGACGACTATCATCACCCCCCAGACTGGCTGGCGACCCTCAACGCAGACTACGAATCCCACGGGCCGACCTCGGAAGTGCCGTACTTCATAGGACGGGACCCCCTGTCGGTGCTGCTCGAACCACTGTACGCCTCTGCTGGCTCGTTAGGTCTCTACCTCGGCAACCAGATCTGGGGCGGCGCAGTAATATTCAGCCGGAACGACATCGACGAGGTCGCGTTCCTCGATGAGCTTCGGCGGACCGTCAGCGACGACGGTCTCCTCATGGAATACCTTGAGGTGACGACGGTCAGTCGAACGCGCACGGTTCCCATCGGAGGGACCATCCGTGAGGCGATTGAGCGCCCGGTCCGATGGACACAAATTCTCCGGTGGCACTTTCCCAGTGCCATCGCCGGGACGTTGGCAATCTCGCTGGTCGTCCTGACTGGTGCAATCAGAGCCCCGCTCCCTACAGCGGCAGTCCTGACGGTGCTCCACCTCGCCATCAACGAAGTGTTAGGCGTCCGTCGGTGGACGGCCGTACTCGCCTACCCGGCGGTGTTCGTGTTCGTGCCCCTTCTTTTCTATGCGCTCATCCGTCGGACGTTCGTCTGGGGTGGTCGGCGATACCGCTGGCGTGGCAAGTTCGATGTAACTGTTGTCAAGAATCAACGTTAAGTGACATATTTCCCTCGCGTCGAACCACGAGCGCTACGGGGCGAGCAACGATTCGAGCCGATCCCGAAGGGTGTCCCTGCGGACCGTCTCGGTCACGACCTCAGCATCGCCGGTTCCCATCTCCTTGAACCCCGTTCCGGTCGGCACGAGAACGACGGACTCATCAGCGGCGATATCGCCACGCTCCGCGAGGCGTGACACGCCTGCTAGCGTCGTCGCGGACGCCGGCTCGACACAGAACCCACCGTCGACGGCGAACCGGCGCTGAGCGGTCCGTATCTCGTCGTCGGTAACGGAGACGACGACGCCGGCAGTGTCGCGAACCGCGGCGAGGGCGCGAGCGCCGCTCGGCGGGTCCGGGTTGCCGATCGAGTGAGCGATCGTTTCGCCGGTCTCGTCGGGCGACAGCGGCGTCGGCTTCGTCTCTCCGGCCTCGAACGCCCGCGTTAGCGGGTCGGCCGTCGCGGTCTGGATGAGACACAGGCGCGGCGGCTCCGCGATCAGTCCCGCGCGCTCTAGGTCCCGGATTCCGAGCCAGATCCCCGAAGCGAAGCCACCGGAGCTCGCCGGTAGCGCGATCACGTCGGGCGTCGCCGGGGCGAGCGACTCGTAGATCTCGAACAGTGCCGTTTTGTATCCGCTGATGCGGGTGGGCGCGTCACTCACGAGCACGTCGATCGGGAGGCGCTCGGACAGGTCGAGCGCGTCCCCGTACAGCTTCCCGTAGTCGCCGGCGACCTGTACGATAGTCGGCTCGTACTGAGCGATGAGTTCCAGCCGCACTGACGAGGTCCGCTCCGGGACGAACACGACGCACTCCCGATTGAGGCTCGCCGCGTGGGCAGCGGTGCTGATCGCCATGTTCCCGTACGAGACCGTGCCAACGACGTCGTCGCCGGTCGCGACCGTGTGAGGAACGGCCACCGCGCTCCCGCGGTCCTTGTACGCGCCAGTTGGATTCTCACCCTCGTCTTTGACGAACACCCGAGCGCCCGCGGCGTCGTCGAGTCCGGGGCTCCTGACGAGGGGTGTGCCGCCTGCGGCCCGCGCGACGCCCTCGGGGCGATCGATCGGCAACAGCGCTTCGTACCGCCACATCCCACCCCGATCTCGACAGTCGCCCCACGAGAATGCCGTCGGCTCCGTGTCGACCCAGAGCGGTTCCCCGCAGTCGCACCTGACCGGGGTACCGTCGTCGTAGCGCTCCCCGCAACGATAACAGCTCAACGAGAGAGACATAGCGATGCTGCGGCGGCCGGAGACATATGCGTTCGCTTGCGGTTTCGAACCCCGGCCCCTTTCTGTCCCGCCTGGAGTTCGTTGCGGAATCAACGCACGCCATCGGGTGGCTGGTGTGGGACGATACGGCTCGCACCGCTCGCCGCCCTCCGCTTGCTCACGGTTCGCGCTGCTCGCCGTTCGCATCGAGACGCTCTCTGCGGTCGCGTCTCGCTTCGCTCGCGACCGACCATTTCGGACTGTCGCGGTCTCGTTCCTCCGTCACTCGACCGCGTGCCGGGCTAAAGTGCATGTGTCCTCGACGCCGGCATTAATCATCAATAGTGTGACCACTCCAACTTGAAATCTTGGAGTGAACACTCCACTGTGTGGATATTCAAAAATGACATCGGGAGTGTGACTCTAGACAGTCACAAGCTAGTAGCGGATATCGGATTTAAGAATGGCTGGCTCTGTTGAAACCCACTTCACGTCTGTCGAGTTGCTGAGAGGCTCGTTTCTAACCGAACCGACGAAACCGGTTGGAAGAGTAGCTCTTCTAATATCAACGTTGAAGAATTTCAACGGAGTCGAATGCCTATTTAGTGGTCTCATCTACGAGTATTTATCCATCGAGGGCTCGGCAAGGACTTTGAATGTTTTATATTGTACAAACCATATGAAATAGTCGCAGGCGACTCCACGGCTACCAATCCACGAATTATGGAAGCGGTCGACTCGCATTTTGAGGGTGTGAAACCACTTCCGATGAGATTTCGCTCGATGTAGTCAAGCCGACCGCTCAATCCTAATCGAGAGACTGCAGTCTGGTAGCCGTAACCATCAACGAGAAACACCGCGTCTGAGAGATCGTGTTTCTCCGAGAGTCGATGGAGAAGCGCAGCAGCCGGATCAGTACCATGTCGTCCAAACAACTCGACGTCAAGAATCAGCTTTGTCCCGATGTCTATTGCAGCGCACAACCAAGACCATTCGTCATTGATTTTGACAGCGGTTTCGTCGACCGCAACCCGCTTCGGCGTTGCCTCAAGGTGGGTTCGTGAACTTCAGACCTACGACCCCGTTAAAGTACCATTATGTTGACTGTTTTAGGGGCCGTGCTGAACTTACAAGTCGGTCGTCATAGCCAGCGTCTCCGCGCTAAGTGTCGGGGGTTTCAGTTCCTCGCATCGAGTATCAACGATAGAATATCTCTTGCCCAAACCACAACACCGACGCCTATCACTAAGATAGCAATCCCAAGTTGCTGAACCACTGCCTGTGGCGTATTAAAGCAGACGCGCCCGAGCGCCAGTAGTAGAGTTCGGGGCGGATTCCACGTTCGAAAAAGGTGCGTCGCTGCAACGACGAGACGCCGAACCGCGAGCCATGCCCAGCGACTGTCGTTGCAACGGGGTCAGAAGCTGCGTGCTGGCTCAGCGTCGTTGTGGTGTTGTCTTGCCGATCACCACGGGCGACCGTCCCAGAGGGGTTGGACGCCGCCGATGAAGTCGAAGTTCCACCGCTGCTGGTCCCCGCCGTTCCACGGCCACTGGACCACGTCGTCTCCGTCAGCGGTCCCGGCGTTGTACACCTCGGCTACATCACCAGTCGCGACGTTTTCGATGCGGTAGGTCCCATCACCGTTGTCGATGATGTTCCACTTCTGGGCGGCACCGGTGAACCACGGCCACTGCTGGAGACTCGCGCCGTCCGTGGTCGTCCCGTCCGGCACGTCGAGTGCGCGGTTGCTGTTCTCGTTGACGATGCGGTACTCGTCGCCACCGATGTACTCGACCCACCATCGCTGGCAGGTGCAGTCGTTCGCGGTCCACTGCCGAACGTTCGCCCCGTCGCTCGTACTGGCATCTGCGACCTCCATCACTTTCCCGCTGTTGACGTTCTGGATCTCGTAGATGCCGTCGGCGAGGACGCCGCTGTCGTTGGTGTTCGGTTCGACCGACTGGAGACTGGGCGTCTTATCGCCGGCGATGACCGGCCAATCGTTGTCCGTCCACTCGACGCGGTCGATGAAGAACTGCCGGGCCGGAACGCCGTCTACGTACTCCGGACCAGTACGGTCGTAGGCGTGATACACGAACCAGTCCTGCCCGTTGTCGTCCGTGGTGATGTCTCCGTGGGCGGGCGCGACGAACCGACCGTTCGAGGTGAGTTGCGCGATGCCGGCGTTGTCGCTGTTGTAGCTCATCATGTCCGTACCGGATACGTCGGTGTACGGCCCGAAGAAGTTCGTCGAGCGCCCGACTTCTACCTCGTAGGTGCTGCTGTAGCCGTTACAGCAGGTCCCGGTTGCGACAAACAGGTACCAGTAGCCGTTGCGGTAGAAGACCGTCGTCCCCTCGTAGGCGTCACCGGCGACCTGTTGGAGCGTCCCCGTCTTCCAGTCCTGGAGGTCCGAGGTGAGTTCCATCAGATAGATTCCCTGGAAACTCCCCCAGAACAGATACGGCGTGCCGTTGTAGTCGACGAAGTACCCGTCGATGGACCCGCCGCCGGCGTGGTCGTTGTCACCGATAATCTGGCCGTAGTCAGTGAAGGGGCCGTCCGGCGTGTCGGACTTTGCGAGGCCGATACCGAACTCACCGCTCTCCCACGGGCGGGGCGAAAGCGAGTAGAACATCACCCACTCGCCGTCGTAGTAGTGGATGTCCGGTGCCCAGATGGACCCGTACGTCCAGCCCGGACGGGAGTCGAAGGCTTCCCCGACGTAGGTCCACTCGTGGAGGTTGTCAGAGCGCAGAATCGGGACGAGCAACTCGTCGGAGTCGCTGTTCCGATTCATGTTCGTTCCGTAGGCCCACCAGGTTCCGTCTCCCGCCCGATGAATCGTGGGGTCGGGGAAGTGAGGGCCGTACAGCGCGTTGTGGTAGTGCGTCGAATCGTCCGTCGTCGCTGAGACTGACCCGCTCCCCGCAACTGCAAGAGTCGAGCCGAGAGCGCCGATACCGATGCTTTTCAAGACGTTCCGCCTGTTCACGCCACTGTCATCTTCTGGCATGCAACTGCCAAAATATAGTCACATATACATAATGCTTTTTGCTGTTATTGTCTGGCTCAGCTCTTCCGGCTTCGGTTCTCGTTTTCTCAGCCGTAACGGCAGGGGAACCGTTGCAAACTCGGCACTGAGAGCCGAACCGGATTCTGGAGTCGGCCCGACCGTCGCAGAGCAAACAGTCGCGTCGGTATCCCCGGCTGTTCAACTCGATACCGTTCGCTGCTTCTCTCAACTGCAGTCCGGTCTGTTGTTCGGTCTGCTGTTCAGCCTACCGTTCGGTCTTCTCACCGCGGCGCTGACCGAGCCGTCACAAATGTTACCAACAAGCATTATATACCCGCCATCTGTACGCTAGGAGACATGACTAAACGTCATGGCAGCAACAATATCGATAGACGGACAGTGCTCAAATCGCTCGGAGCGGGTGCGGTGGCGACCGTCGGCGGCCTCGGACTGAGCGGGACCGTCAGTGCGGACGAGAGTTCCACGCACTACCACAACCCGGTCGGGCCGATCGGTTTCGGCGACGTGTCGATCATCGAGGACAACGGGACCTACTACGCCTACGGAACGGAGACGCCCCAAGACATCATCCCCATCGCGGAGTCGACGGACATGTACAACTGGTCGTACATCGCGCCGGCGCTCACGGAGACGCCGGGCTGGCACCCCACGGAATCGGACCCGGGCTGCTGGGCACCGGATATCCGATACCACGACGGCCAGTACCACCTCTACTACTCATTGTCGGTCTGGGGCAGCGACAACGCCGGAATCGGCCTCGCAACCTCGGACACACCCGACGGCCCCTTCACCGACCAGGGACCGGTCATCGAGAGCGGCGACCTCGACCTGACGAACTGCATCGACGCGGACACGGTAATCGTCGACGGGCAACCCTGGCTAGTTTGGGGCAGTTACGAAGGCATCTACGCCGTCCAGATGAACGGCGCGATGGACGATATCGTCCCCGGCACCGAGTTCCAGATGGCGGGCCAGATGATCGAGGGACCGGTGATGCTCCAGGACAACGGGTACTGGTACCTCTTTTACTCCTCGGGGCAGTGCTGTGAGGGGTACGACAGCACCTATCGCCTCGAATGCGGCCGCGCGACGTCGTTCACGGGGCCCTACTACAACCAGAACGGCACGGACCTGCGGGACCTCACGGAGACCCACCAGGGCGTCCCGATTCTGGAGGGCAACAGCGAGTTCACCGGCCCGGGCCACAACGACGTCTTCCAAGGACCTGACGGCGACTGGTGGTGTTTCTACCACGTGGAGGCGACCGCCGACGACGAGACGCGCTACATGATGCAAGACCGCATCGAGTGGGACAACAACGACTGGCCGGTCATCGCCTGCACCGGCGTGCCGAGCAGCGAGGCCCCCGTCCCAGGCGAGCCCTCGGGCTGTGAGAGCGGTCCCATCTCGGACGGCACCTACGCGATCACGAACGTCAACAGCGGCAAACTGCTCGAAGTTGCCAACGCCGGAACGGCCGACGGCGACAACGTGCGCCAGTACGCCGACACCGGGAGCGCGTGTCAGGACTGGGACGTCACGGCGAACGGCGACGGTACCTACGCGATCACGAACGTCAACAGCGGCCTCTGGCTGGAGGTCGCGAGCGCCGGCACGGCAGAGGGTGACAACATCCAGCAGTACAGCAACACCACCCACCCGACTCAGGCCTGGACTATCGAAGACGCGGGCGGCGGTGAGTACCGCCTCGTCAACGCGAACAGCGGGCTGCTCGCCGAGGTGGCGAACGCGGGCACCGCCGACGGCGACAACGTCCAGCAGTGGAGCGACAACGGCGGCGCACACCAGCGGTGGACGTTCACCTCGGTCTGACCGAGCGCCTGACCGGACTCACAGCACGGCGTCGCCCTCGTCGGCGTACTGCAGGTGGTCGGTGACGAACGACGCGCCGACGCCGTACATCTCCGGAGTCCACAGCGGCTCACTGCCGAGCGACGGAGGAAAAAGACACCCAGAGATTACGCGGTTGTGGTCTCGGTGCGTGCATCACTTCCGTTTGACGCTCGGTTTCGACGGCCGAAATTCACGCGAGCGGAACGATAGTCGAGAAGACGAGCACCGAAGCGATTCCCGTGACCGAGATAATCGTCGTCAGCGCCGTCCACGTTTTCAGCGTCTCCATCTGCGTCAGACCGCCGATCTCTTTCATCAGCCAGAAACCGGAGTCGTTGTACCACGAACAGATGATGCCGCCCGAGCCGATTGCCATAACGAGGTATGCGGTGTGTACGTTGAGCTGGCTCGTCAGCGGGGCCATGATACCCGCGGTCGTCAGCATCGCGGCCGTTGCCGACCCCTGTGCGATGCGGACGATAGCGGCGATAAGCCACGCGGTCACCAGCAGTCCGATGCCAATCCCGCGGAGGCTATCGGCGATGTACGGACCGATTCCCGACGCAGCGAGCAGCGCACCGAACGCGCCACCCATCGCGGTGATTGCAGCGATGTTCCCACCGCTCTTGAGTGCTTCAGTAAGCTCGTCTTCCCACAGCGAACGCGAGAGGTCAGACCAGCGAAGGTACGTGAGCGCCGCTGTAAGCCCAGCAATCGTCATGGCGACGTTCTTATCTCCGACGAATGCGATTCCCGGTCTGACGACCGCGAGCGACGGATAGAGCGGTTCGAGTGTGTTGAGAATCGTAAGCGAGCTCACTAACGCGACCGCGAGGATTATCGGGAGCGCGGCCTCGAACGTCCCCGGAAGCGAGCTACTGCTCTGCTGTGCCCGTTCTTCGAGTTCTTCGGTCGTCGTTCCCATCGAGTCTCGAAGCGGAATCTCCATCCGAGCGTTGGCCCAATGGCCGAAGACGAGCCCGGACATCGTCGCCGAGGGAATCGCGACGGCCACGCCGACAGCCATCGTCATGGCGAGGTCGGCGCGCACTTGACTAGCGACTGCCAGCGGCCCCGGAGTCGGTGGAATGAACACGTGCGCCGCAGAGCCGCCGGCGCCCACGGCGATGAGGTACAACGCGTAGTTCTTTCCGCGGCGTGCACGCATCGAGCGTGCGAGCGGAGCCAAAAGGAACAGGACGCTGTCGAAGAACACCGGGATCGAGAGGACCGTGCTGCTCCCCCACAGCGCAAATTCCGAGTTCTCCCTCCCGACGAGCGATTGGAACGTCCGCACGATACGTTGAGCGGACCCACTTTCGAGCATCGACTTGCCGATGATCGCCGCCATGAGGATCGGAATACCGATGCCTTCCATCCCGTTTCCGAACGCCGCTGCCGTTCTCGTCGCCGCATCGACGAGCGCGAAGTCCGAGACGAACACCGAGTTGACGATGCCGACGGAGAACGCGGCGAGTCCTAACCCCACGAACGCGGGGAGGTCCCACACGACGAGGAACAGTACAACTAGTATGAGCCCGACTACGAACGTAAGTAGCGGACTATGGACGAACTCCACCGTCATGATCCGTCTTCCGATCAATCATGTTAGTTAATAATTGTTACTATGTTTCACTGCTTGATTATGTGTACTGTTCGGAGAAATATATTGTTCCCTGAGGTAATCTGCGAAGTCGCTGCCCGTGGTTTCTTCAAAGTCGGCCCACGTGTAGGAGGTATGGAACGAGTCCTAGCCGTCGTAGACCCATCGGAGACCTCGAAGAAGGTCGTCCGCGAGGCCGGTTCGGTGGCCGAACAGATGGATGCCGAAGTGGTCCTCATCCACGTGACGACGGAAGACGAGTACAAAGCTCGACGCGGGACGATGGAGACGCTCCTGAGCGCTTCGAGGAGTTACACACACGACGACGCGCGAGAGGGGGCGACGAAGTTCGTTCACGACCTCGGACGCGAAGTGCTCGCTGATTTCGAGGTGGAGTACCGGGCGGTCGGGTCCCTCGGCGACAAGGCCGCCGAAGTACTCGATACGGCAGTCGAAAACGAGTGCGACCATATCTTCCTCTCCGGACGTCAACGGTCGCCGGCGGGTAAGGCTATCTTCGGTGACACCACGCAGCGAGTCATCCTTGAGTTCGACGGATTCGTCACCGTCACTACTCGGTGAACCTCGTCTCCCGGAGTCGTCAGTAAGTATCTCTTGCCCGGCGAGAGAACTCAACCACGGACCGTTCGGTTGGTGAAGTACGCACGTGAGCAGACGGATCACCATCGATTCTGTTCTCCTTCGAGACCACCTCTAGCCGACTCACGCGAAATTGAAAGCGACCCCTCGACTAGCGGCATCGATTGCCAACATCTCGTTTGCTATCTGAGAATTTTCATCGGCCGCACACAAATAAGCGTTACACAATTATTTGTGTAATTGACTGGGCTGATCTCATCCGAATATCGACATTTTAGGCGCTGAAGAGAGCGCTGCGTCGAGAGTTCCGATACGCGCAGGATGACAGAATGCATCGGATTCTCCGACCGCACCTATCGGCACGCCCCCCACGAACGGCGAACTCGCTTGGTGATTCATCTCGGAGATAGTGGAGTTGCGAATAAGGCGCTACGGAGACTGGTTTCGGCCACGCGCTAACTCGTGGCCTCGGACGAAGGGTCACGGGTGGGAGCAGAGCCCCGCTCTGGGAGGTGCCGTACTCGTATCGAATCGCGGATAGTCGTTCTGAAAGGAAGAACAGTCGAGATACCGCGAGTCGGCGTGTGACCCCCCAGAACGCGTACACCCACCGAGAAACAGACCGACAGCTAACTCCCGTCGCGTATTCGGCAAAAGACCGCGAAGGCTTGACCGCTGTCCGAGGCTTTTTCCACGCGATGTAATGATGCTTCCTCTGGGGTTGCACCAACTGAGGTTGCCATCCCAAAGAGAGATGCAGTCCTTCACTAACTTGTTGATTCGTTCCGATGGCACCGATAATTGAGATATTGGTTATAAAACGGCACTCATTCCATACTTTGAAAGACTCTCAATAATCAGGTCCCTCATCACTTCACACACATACGAGTCTTCCACTGCTGATGTTTTCGTCACAGTTCGGTAAGACGATTGTGTTACATACCTATGTCTGTAATTTTAACCCGACTGATGATATTGTGCCCGTTCTGTGATGAAATAACCACGAAACGAGCCCCTTCAATTGTCCATCTACCGTTACTCGATTCATAGTTACAAAATTCAGTTGAGAACTGGCAAAGGACACGCTAGCGATAATCTCCCAACATTACTTTGGCTTAAGACAGCTAACCACACGACAGGTGACCGACCAGCACCGACAGCAAAAACGGACCGACGTTGTTGAGAGCGCACGACACACTACTATCTGCCGTGCGCTTCAGCTATCCATCGGACCGAACGGAGACACCTGCGTAGTAGGCGACACCGCTGATGATTCCGCCGATTGTCACCTCGACGAGGCTTACGGCCGGGTCGCGACCAAGGGCGACGAAGGCCGCCAGGAGGAGGAGAGACGACACCACGGCAACGATGAGAGCCGCCACTCCTGCAGAGACGCGTGTTCCAAATCCAGTTTTGACAGTTGCCATTGTTTAGAGCTCACCTTGCCCGTATTAGATATACGGGATGTCTATGTTAATAATATCCCCGCTCTCGTTCGGCCCACACACATCAAGTCCAGACGACTTACAGATCGTCGCGGCGAGGTCGTCTCCACATCCCGACGCTTTCTCAGCGACGTAACAGACGGCCTTGACGAACGTAACACAGCCAACTGCCCCAATGACGCTGATTCCGAGGAGTCCACACAGGAACCCACCGAACGCGCCACAGACGTTCCGACAGATGAGTTTCGAAGCGTAGTAACAACCGCTGCACGAACTGATGTTTAATACGTCCGGGAGGTCCGGGTAGTCGATCTGCGTACTGACGTCCTGTGTCGAGACGGCTTGTGTACTCTGCGTCTCACTAAGATCATCGATGAGCGTCCGAACTGCCTTCTCGTTTGGTTCCGCTGTCGTCTTCGTAAATGGACCATCAGTCTCTTTGGGACTGCTTGAAGCGACGGACGGGGCCGCTGCAGAGGAGTCGTTGCCCATGAGGTCGTACCGTTCGAGTTTCTTGAACACACCATCTTTGTGGTAATGCTCGATGTCGAGTTCCGCGACCACTGTCTCGTGAGACTCAGAGTGCCATCCGAGGATAATGCCCGCACGGGTGTTTTCCTCTGCACCCTGCAGTTCGTACGAGGCGACCTCTCGCTTGAAGTTCTCCGCGTCGACACCACCGACATTGAGTTCGGTCTTCCCCCAACTGAACGAGTATCCGAGCTCTTCCGCCTTTTGTCGTAGTTGCTTGAACGCATCCGTCTTTGCGATCGCGTGTGCGACCTTCTTTTTCTTCTTGCCGTCGTAGATTGTGACCGGATCCGGGTTATCTCCGTTTGCAGCTGCGACCGAGACATTGAGCGTCGATCCGATACCGACCGAACCGAGTGCTGCCATGCCTTTCAGTACCTTGCGCCGATTAGGTTTGTCATCTGTCATCTGCATTCGGTTCGTGATAGTCCACTCACATAAGTTTTCGCAACAATTACTGGGTCACATATATACGCGATGGGGATGTACTCTATGCGTATGGCGACTAATCTAAGGCAGGCAGTACGAGTCTATGGCTCACTGCTCGTTCTCGTGACTGGTCTTCTCTGCGGTGGTTTGACTATCGCCTTATTCATCTCGGCCTCCTGGGTGGTTGAAACGCTTGGCTTGGTTGGATTTGGACTCTATGTTGTCACAACTATCCTCTGCGCAATCCTCTCGTTTATGTTTGACCTCATTGGGAACGCGAAAGAAGCGTTCGCATAGTCCGGCTGGGGGGTCTGCTGTTGCTTACGATCTGAGTTACTTGATGGGGTAGCGCTATAGTCAATAGAACCACTAAATCATCTTCTGAGAATTCCTCAATTGCTTGGAAGTGGCTTGTAATGTGATGTCGCTCCTCAGCGTTGCTTAGTGATAGTTCATACAAAGGAATGATCTCCCTCCGCGCTCACTGAGGCAAATAATGACAATGCATTTTAATTTCTGATATAATATATTTTATGGCACTAACTTTATTATCTGGACGATCGGGTAGTAAATCGATGGCTCAAAGAAAAAAAGCCTGAGCCGGAGAACAGTACTTAAAAATATGGCAGCAGGTAGCGCGTTGGTAGTAGCTGGTAGCTCCTCTGCTTCCGCAACGCCAGATGGTGACTACACTGGACACAGCTATGATACATTAACACACAAATCAGCAGGTCGTGTCAGTGGTAACATCGTCCAAGATGGGACAGATCTCCGAGGCGAACTCAAAATTGCTGGATTCAACATTCCTCTCAAAGAGCTACAAATGACGGAGAACTCTCACCCTGCAGATGATTATTACGGGGTATTAACTGATCCGAAATATGAGAAAGATGAAACTCCTCTACGAGTAACGTTAACAAAACTCTATGATCAATTCAATGGAATGATTTCCCGACCAGGGGGGAAGTTTGGACACCTTGGGTTCAACCTCTATGCTGACGATGGTCATAGAGACCCAGACCTCGCACAGGAAAAGCATGTAATGCGTCCCCACTGGACCAACTCGCAACACGACTTCACAATCCCAAAGAGAGGTCTTCCAACGGATACTGGGCTTAAACGGTTGACTAAGCTGGCGGATAACTCGCCACTGTATTCAATCAAAGGTGATGGCCAATGACTGAGAACGAAGGCGGAATTCTAGCAGAGACGAAGTGGAGCGACAACACTTTCGGAAGTTACAGTGATTGCGATAGCAGTGTCTCACATTCTTTCGAAATGAAGGCCGGTGTTGCAGGTCATAGTCCGAAAAGCTACGATCAAATTGAGTCTCATGAATCAAACCCGTGGGAGTTCTTCTGCCATTTCTCCGAGCTTCCGGAATCACCCATGTTCAGATTCTGTGACAATGGTAATACAATGGAGGACTCCCGACCTCGCCCAGTAAACTTCCAGTTTGATATTCAGGCAAAAGACTACTACAACGGAGACCAAAATTACGATGAAATCAGCTTAGATCGTCCTAAGCCACAAAATAACGAAACAGTAACCAAAAGTCACGACTGGTTTGAGACTGTTCTTGACATCGCTGGTACGTCCTCAAATGTATATGTGGGTGTTGGAGCCGCAATTGTCAAATTCCTAACTGGTGATGGTAAAGAAACCGATGTAACGCCTACCGAGAATCACACTGAGTTTGTATTCGATATTCCTCTAAAGAAAGAATACGATAACCTACCCCAGAAAGAAAGTGATGGGGCTCATTCCGCCCAAACTCATCTAACAGTATTCAACGACATGCCGCCAGGTGATTCTTACTCACTCATATTCAACCCAGAATATACGTTCGAAGTTGTAGAGCAGATTGATGCTAGCCCATGTAGCTGTGACAACTTCGATTGGAAAACGTACACAACCGTACCAGGGACACCACTCTATCCCGAATTTGAATCGGTCTAACCGCACTCACGGTCGTATTTTCATCGGTCACAACCGTTCGAGGAGATCTCGATATTATCTCCCGGTGCGATTGTCACAATGACTTCGGTGTGTGTATCATCTGGAAGACATCCTGCAGTAATCGTCTTAGAAGATTCTTTAGCAGGGGATTCAGGACTCGCCTTGACAGTCACCTCAGCTTCGTCCTGCACCGCCCGAACCGCACCAATAGACCTCGACACAGAATCCGGCCCTGCTTGGAGTGTTACAAATTGGTGAAATACCGTCGCATCGTCTTTCAAGAGCTCGACAGTGACTGCAGCTGGCGATTCCCGACGGTTGTTATTCACGATAATATCGATTGTGTTCCGGGTTTCTTGATCACTGGTCGTCGAACATCCAGCGGTTAGCACCAACACACCTGACCCAAGCATGGTGAGCAACCCACGTCGTGTCGCCATATTAACTAATATTGAACACTGGCACAAATAGGTACTGTCTAGTTAGGCCAGTTTGAGAAGCGAGCAGTTCGTAGATTTAGTGCTTTGCTTGACCTAGAACTGCTTACAGAGTCGTTTGAAACGGCGAATTATGAATGTTGGCAGCTCAGTTGAGAGTTGCTAAACTGTGTGCCAGCGATAATGCAACAAAAAATAGATAACAGATTGACTCTTCCTTGAGAGTACATGCAAATTGCTGTACTGGAGACACTCCGACAACCGGAGTATACCGGCGAGAACAGATGTGAGCCGTGTACGCTGTTGAATCTCGTCATCGCCGCGATACTCGGTTCAGTTATCGCACGGAAATCCAAACTTGGCGGCGCAGTCGCAGTTAGTATCTCGATTGCGCTGATCTATCTCCGTGGATACCTTGTTCCAGGTACACCAACAGTAACGAAGCGCTATCTTCCGCCAGCAGTACTCCGATGGTTCGGAAAAGATCCGGGGCCAGAGTTAGCGACTGGCATTGGAGGCGACAACACGGCACCGCAGCCGTCATCAGGAGACCAGTCACAATCAACCACCCAGCCCACGTCAGCGGTCGACGATGAGTCGACAAATGGTGCAGATCGCACAGCCGAGTCAAAGTCCGATTCTTCGGGAGAAGAACTTGAGACCTTCTTTTTGGATCATGGTATCCTTGAGCCCTGTACGGACGCGGATGACCTCTGTTTGACCGATGAGTTCGAGGCAGATTGGACTGCGGCGACCGACCCACTACTCGACTCGGACATCACAGGAGAACTGGTCGCAGAGACCTTCGGGATGGAGGCAGATACGCACGAGGCGTTCGAACTCGTCGAACAAGACGAGGCGCAGATTCTTCAGTCCGACTCCGAATGGGTTGGCCAGTGGCCATCCCGTGCAGCCCTTATCGCAGATATTGCAGCCAGTCGTGTCCTTCAATCGTGGGTCCCGGGATGGAACAGTTTCGACGCAGAAGAACGAGGACCGATTCTCAACAGTTTGCGGATGTTCCTCGAAACGTGTCCGACGACCGGTGGCGACATCCAACTCGGCGAGGAAGTCGTCGAGTCGTGCTGTAGTTCTCACAGGGTCATCGCGGTCAGTTGTGAGGAGTCCGGCGAACGGCTTTTCGAACACCCACTTCCAGACTCTGAATAGCATATAGACAGATAGGACATTCTGGTGAAAACCTGTAAACCGTGCACAGTACTAATTTCCTATGATTCGGGTCAAAACGAATACCGCATTGATAGAAGCGGGTACGGGAATACTCTCGATGGTCAGGGACCACTGCCGTAGAGCACTATTAGCAACGTCAGGAAGAAAAACGTGGATGCCAGTAAGATAGAAAAGCTAATCCAGCGAGTATTGGACGGGTTTGAGGAAACTGCGTATCCGGCGATGATCGGAAACGAAAAGTGGAGAAGGAAATCAACGAGCGCGAAGTCTTTTGAGACCCCGTCCGGATGAATGACCGAGAAGGTAATAGCGATAGATAATATTGCGAACGAAAAACTAATCGTCGTGAGTTTTGACTTTATCCCTCGGGCGGCGGCAACAAGCCCGGAATACAGAAAGTATGAGAGAAACCTGAGTCCAAGTATGATTGCTACGGACAGCGGGTTAGTATATTGACTAGTAAACCAGTCAATCATAATCGTGAAATGTGACCGCAATGCTATATTTTTTCTCATTTGTCATCTTGATGATTTGTCGTATAACCTTGTATAGCATAGTGGAAGAATAATGAATATTGGCTCTATTGAAATCCTTCAGCGTTGACATTGAAGAGAGCGCTCCATCTGGCTAGTTTCCGTGGGTCACAGTGAAAACTAGTCTCTCAACAAATCGCAAGACTGAAACAGGGTTTCAACAGAGCCTGAATATTCTATTAGCGGTGCTAGTTGGTGGACTCTCGTTCCATATGACTATGATTCATCAAAATACGCCCAAGTACCACTGTGTGAGTTGTAGTCCTGACTCGTATTTCCGACATCCGTGCTTTCGTGATCGATGCTAGAGTGACCGTCCTCCCAGAAATCGACTACCGCTTGCCTCGCTTGGTCAATCTTGAAATTTGTGTCAAGATACGGGATTAGCCCGTGGTCACAGGGGTCTCGATGAGCTTGGCCGATCGCGGCAATATCATCGAAGGGAACGTCGTACAATCTAACGTGATACTGTCTAGTAGTACAGATAGGGTTGGGAATGAATCTCATTACGTGCTTATCATTACTTTTCGTATCTCCGTCGGGAAGATTAACGTATCTGGATTCGCGATGAATTGCGAGGATGATGTTTCCGGGAAGCCAACGTCCGCCACCATCGCCGTTTTCCATGTGGTTCTTTATTGACTGTGAGTCCTCTGTCTCCCATGCAACGTTCAAGGGAGCCCCCCGATTTTGCATATTCTCCGCATCTGATTCTTTTGCGTAATGATACAATGGAACGTTTCCCTCAATATCTGGAACATGCAGTACATGGGACCCCCCACCCTTAGCTTTATGAATTTTATCTTCTGAATTCATTTGTTCTTCTTTGGTCCCAATCACGTTTCGTTCCTTCACGATATAGGTGGACTTCTTCCCGGATCGAACTTCCTCTTTCACCTGATCTTCAGGAACAGAGATTGGTTCGAACCGGAAGACGGGATCACCATACCGTTCGGCAAGGTCTGGGCTTTTGAAAGTACGTTTATAAATATACTTACCTTTAGAATCGGGATCTGGCTTGATTTTATGCTTTGTTTTCCCCTTGGCGTATATCGGCAATCGGTTTTCGTTGTCTACACTACCAGTACCCGGAGGTGCTTTGTTTTTTGTACCCTTCTCTTGCTGACCAGAACTCACCACACTAATCCCGCTTAGTGCGATCGATGCTCCAACGCCTTTCAGCAGCGAACGTCGTTTAACCATCGTCTACATGTGAGAAATCCAACTATCGTCATAAAAGTGTTTTCCAGACTGAATTTGTCTAAAATATATATTTATCGGGCATCACTCCCACCGTCTTTATATCTCATAGAGGCTGGATATCATCAACAAGAAAATCACGGCCACCCCGGGTTGGGAAAGGGGATTACAACAGGTGAATCCTTTTTAGACGTGCTTGGAGAGGTGTTCGCCGCAGAACTTAGTCGGTGCTCCGACTTGGCCTCCACAAACGGTACGTCCCCGATCAACAGGCGACTGCCCCAACCTGAACTGAGAGAGTCGTTCCAGAGAAGAGCGTCTTGGCATATTACGTACCGCTCCCCATACCCATTGGGGTTACATAACGAACCATTTTGTACGCTCCCAGTTTGATAGTTAATTAGCTATGTGCGAGCGTTCCGACCTAGGTCCGAAGCGGGACGGGGAGCGAGTCCGAATTGGCACCGAGATGACTGTGTACTGTGGCCTTATGGACAAATAATGGTCACTTCCTTTCCTATCACCGATTCGTCGACTGTGTTACTCGTCGGTACTGACGACTGGCTCACGCGTTTCGCCGCGACGCTTGAGTCTCGGACTGACGCAACGGTACGGACAGTTGGCACCAAGGAAGAAGCCCTTGAGATGGTCCGAGAGCGGACCACTGACTGTCTCATCAGCGAGTACGTACTCGAAGAGGCAACCGGACTCGAACTTCTCAGAGACATCCGGACTGAAACCAGAACGCTTCCAGTATTACTCTGTACCGCCGCAGGGAGCGAAACCCTCGCTAGTGAGGCAATAAAAGCCGGTGTCACCGATTACGTCGCACTCACAGACCCGATAGAACAGATGGCAGACGACCTCATCGAACGAACTGAACGCGCCATCCGAACTGTACAGCGGTCGGCCACGAGACAGGAACGGGCCAGACAGTTCGACGCGATGTTCAACGATTCGCGGACCGCGACGTGGGTACTTGATCTGGATGGTTCACTTGCCCGCGTGAACGAGACAGCACGGGAGATGGTCGAAGCGGACGTTGAAACGATTGTTGGTGAACCCTTCTGGACGCTTCCGTGGTGGGCGGCCCCCGATTCAACGAACGCGGATGTACAACAAATCGTGGAGAACGGACTCGATGGGAAACTCGGCAATGCCGTCGTCACACAGCCACCACACGTCGAGGATCCACGCGTCATCGATCTCTCCGTACACCCGGTCGAGAACGAGTGTGGTGACATCGTCTCGATCGTCGTCGAGGGCGTCGACATCACTGCGCGTGTCGATCTCGAACGCGACCTCCGTCAATCGGAGGAGCTCCATCGTGTCACGCTCAACAATATGACCGATACGGTTCTCATCACGAACGAAGACGGCGAGTACACCTACGTCTGTCCCAACGTCCACTTTATCTTCGGCTATACGGCCGAAGAAATCCACGAGCAAAGGACGATCGACGATCTCCTTGGCGCGGATCTCTTCGACCGTAAGGAGCTCGCAGAGGACGGAGTTCTCAAGAACATCGAGACGACTGCGACAGACAAGGCGGGTCGCGAACACACCCTCCTCGTCAATGTTCGTGAAGTCTCGATTCAAGACGGGACGCTCCTGTTTAGCTGTCGGGATATCACGAAACGCAAGCAACGCGAGGAGGCGCTCGCAACCCTCCAAGAGACCGCCCGTGATTTCCTGTACGCCGAAACGCACCAAGAGATTGCCCAGCATGTCGTCGACGGCACACCCGGCGTCCTCGATCTGGATGCGAGTGCGGTCTATCTCTTCGATGCTGATGCCAATGAACTCCAACCCGCGGCCCGCTCGGCGACGATGAAGGAGCTCAACGGTCCGCTCCCCATCGTTCACGCCGACGGCGAAACGCTACCGAGTTATAGTTTCGTCGAGGATGAGGCGCTGTTCTTCGACGACGTTCACGGGGCAGACCGGCTCGAAAACCGGGCGACTGACCTTCGCAGTACAGCCTACATTCCACTCGGCAACCACGGCGTGTTCGTCGCTGGCTCGGACCGAGTCGGCGTTTTCGACGACGTAGCCCGGGAACTGGCAGACCTTCTCGCTGCAACCGCTGAGGCGGCCCTGGACCGCGTCACGCGGGAGTCCAGACTTCGAAAGCAGGATCGCACACTTCAGGAGCAAAACGAACAGCTCACCGCGCTGAATCGCATCAACGAGACCATCCGAGAGATCGATCAAGCGCTCGTGCAAGCCGAGACGAGAGAGGAAATCGATCATACGGTCTGCGAGCGGTTGACCGGCGAGGACCGGTTCTGGTTCGCCTGGATCGGCACGATTGACCGGATAACCGACACCGTCGAGCCACGGGCCTGGGCGGGCAACGAACAGGGGTATCTTGACAGCCAATCATTCGCCATCGGCGAGCCGGGTGCAGAGCCAGCCGGCCAAACCGCGGCCACTGGCGACGTGACGATGGTGACAAACGTCGCCGCCAGGCTTCGTGAGGACCCGTGGCGGAAGGCCGCACTCGCTCGTGACTACCTTTCCGTATTGAGTATCCCTCTCGTCTACAACGACCTCACATACGGGGTGTTGACTGTCTACGCACCGCGTCAAGGCGCGTTCGACGACACGACGAAAGCTGTCCTTGCTGAACTCGGCGAGACCATTGCGTCTGCGCTCAGTGCTATCGAACGAAAGAATGCACTGCTCACGACGTCGATGACGCGCGTTGAGTTCGATATCGATGATTCGGCATTCATCCTCTCAAGGCTCGCTCAAGATGCAGAGTGTACACTCTCGTATCAGGGCGGCGTCCAGCAATCCACAGAGGGAAGCTACGTGTTTGTGACTGTCGACGACGGAGCGGTAACTGCCGTTGCCGACGCTGCCTCGAAGTTGGTCGGGATTGATGAGGTCCAACAGATTAGTGTGGATGGTGAGGAGGGTGTGCTACGGCTTCGGCTCACACAGCCGTTTCTTGCCCTGGAACTGGCCGATCATGGTGCCGTCTTCCGCGAGGCAACTGCCGACCAAGCGTCCACGACCCTCATCATCGACATCCCGGATGGTATCGACGTCCGGACGATCACACAACTCGTCCGGGACACGTTCTCCACTGTCGAACTCCGTTCGAAACAGGCTCTGAATCAGTCCTTGGAACGCGACTTGTACTCGAAGTTCCTCGAAAAGCTGACTTCGCGGCAACTCGAAGTCATTCAGACGGCATACTACAGCGGGTTCTTCGAGTCACCACGCGAGAACACGGGCGAGGATGTTGCGGAGACACTCGGAATCTCCCCACCGGCGTTTTATAAGCACTCCCGGACCGTCCAGCGCAAACTGTTCGAAACGCTCTTCGAGGAGAACAACGTCTCAATTCCGTGACCTACGGGGTTCAATAACTAACCATAGTTTTTGGAGGTGGTTGGGTGATTAACAACCAGATATTCCCTTATACACCTATTACTCCCATATAGAGTACCGATTCCCAGCTGGTACTCGTGAACTCACAATGAGAGATGTCGACACTGAATCAGACGAAGAGGCGCCCTACGAGTGCTTCGAGTGTGGAAAGATCATCATCGCGGAGGATAGCCCGGGTCAGTGTCCCGACTGTAGCGGCCCGATACGAAACCGACGAATGCCGCTCGAATGACTATAACATCGAAATCCGACACGGTCAACGACGAGTCGGGAGACTAGACTGAATCGGAATCGGCACTCGAAACCGCCCGCAACCAGCGGCATCACGCTGCCAACCATCTCGGTATTAACCCGCACATCGTCGAACGGCTCAGCTATCCTAAAAGGTCCACGAGGTAGCAATTCCCATCGAGCGACGGGACAGCCGAAGTGTTCACGGGCTGCCGCGCTCAGCACGACAGTGTCAGAGGTCCGTATAAAAGTGAGCTTCGATACCACCCCGACGTGACCAGCGACGAGTGTGTCGGCCTCGGCACGTGGATGGCTTGGTAATGCGACGTTATCGGGCCAACCGAGACATCTCCGCCCCGGATACGGGGGCCATCGGTTCGAGGATATCGACGCGCGTGGAAATGAGCGAAGAAGGGTCTTCCACTTCGACGCGCGTTCCGCCGGGATAGATATCTTCGGGACGAATTCCGACGGTTACCTCGTCATCCACGTCCACAGCCTCGATAGACGCCGGATCGGACGCGAGCGAGAAGTTCGCCGTCGAAAGCGAGTCTTCTGTGACCGTCGCCTCGGCGAAGTTCATCGACGACGAGCTGATGAAGCCCGCGACGAACAGGTTCGCCGGCTCGTTGTGACTTTGACGCCGGTTACTCCGCCGTCTACTCCGGGGCCGGTACTTATTCGACTCGGCCCGAAACAGTCCCGCATGAGTAACAGCTCGCTTGGCCGCCGGCGCGATTTCCGGGACCTGTTCGACCAGCTTGACGGGGTCGCGCTTTGGACGGTGTCCACCCCCGGCGAGTTCGACTACATCAGTGCCGGCTTCGAAGACATCTGGGGGATTCCCCCCGAGGACGTCGTGGATGACGTCACGCGGTTGCTCGACGCCATCCATCCAGAAGACCGCGACCGGGTGCGACGGAACATCGAGGCCTCGGCCCAAGGGGCCCACGACGAGGCGTACGAGGGTCGTGTCGTCCGACCAGACGGATCGATTCGCTGGGTGCTGACGCGACAGGTGCTCCTCCGCGATGACGATGGCGACGTCTCGGAGGTCGTCGGTATCTGTACGGACATCACGGAGCAGAAACGACGGGAGCGAGAGCTCGAACTGCTGAACCGAATCGTCCGCCACGACATCCGCAACGATATGGGAATCGTACTCGGCTGGGCCGAGATGCTCGAAGACCACGTCGATGCCGGCGGGAGCCAGTACCTCCAGAAAATCCTCGACAGCGGTGAGCACGTCGTCGAACTCACCGAGGTCGCGCGCGACTACGTGGATACGGTCGCATCGAACGACAGTCTCACCGTCGAGTCGGTCCCGCTTCGCTCGGTCCTCGAAACCGAGCTATCACTTCGCGAGGAGTCTTTCCCGGAGGCGGCGTTCGTAGTCGAGGGAACGCTCCCCGACGTCGAGGTCGCCGGGAATAGCATGCTCAGTTCCGTGTTTCGGAACCTCCTGAACAACGCCGTCCAACACAACGACAAGGACGCGCCTCGCGTCGAGGTCTCGTGTACGGCCCGAGCGGACGGCGTCGAGATTCGAATCGCCGACAACGGGCCGGGAATCCCCGACGACAAGAAAGACATCGCGTTCGGGAAAGGAGAGCGAGGTCTCGGGAGCCCCGGGACGGGTCTCGGGCTCTACCTCGTCGACACTCTGGTCACGCAGTACGGCGGGTCGGTCCGGGCCGAAGACAACGAACCGACGGGGGCCGTCTTCGTCGTTGAACTCCCGCGCGCCGACTGACTCGACTGCGGTTTCTGTGGGACAGTACGACACCGCCCTTGGGGTGGAGACGCCGCGCGACGTCGCCGTGAGGGCAGAAGAATGCGGTGACGGGTTGGAGATTCACTCACCGCCGAGGCGCGCCGGTGGGACGACACCCGGTCGGCCGAGTCGGAAGCGGTCACCGACTTCGACCTCCTCGATCACGTGCGGGTACTCGAACGTCGTCGCGGCCTTCGAGAGTGCGCCGGGGTCGGCGTGAATCGACCGCCAGCGCCGCCAGTGCTCGGGAATCAGGCGGTCGATGCCGAGCGCGTTCGCGGCCTCGACGATCTCGTCCGCGTCGTTGTAGAGTTTGCGCGTGACGACCTCGCCGTCTTCGACGAGGCGGGCGTCGGTGCCGTAAGATAGCATTCCGAGGTCGATGTCGAACTCCGAACCGATCTCGTGGAACGCCTCACAGGGTCGGTTGTCGCCGCCGTGAAAGACGGTGCCCGTCTCGTGCTCGATAACGTACGTCACCGTGCCGTCCGCGTCCGGGTCGCACCCGCCTCTGACGTGGACCGTGAGGTCGCCGACCTCGTAGCTGTCGCCGGGTTCGACGACCGTCCGCTTCGCCTCGTCGATTGCGCTCACGTCGAAGTTCTCGTAACACTCGGCGGGTGCGTGGACGGAGCCGCCGTGGTCGAGAAGCGGCCCGAACGAGGGCGGCCAGAAGTGGTCGCGGTGGTCGTGGGTGCAGAAGACCGCGTCGCAGGCGTCCGCCCACTGCGGCTCCATCGGCACCGGCGACATCCGCGCGACGTACTCGCGGTCCCGCTCGGTACTGAAGTAGGGGTCGATGTAGATGGCGGTCTCCGGCGTCCGTATCGCCCAGCCGGCGACCCCGAGATACCACAGCGAGACCCCTTCCTCGACGTCGACGCCGTTGAGTTCCTCCCGAGCCCACCATTCGCCCCAGTCGCTCGTAATCGTCATCGTACGCTCCGCGCCGCGCTGCCGAGTTCGCCGTGATCGTACATGTGACAGCGGTCCGCACGGGACCTGTAAAAACTTCCGGCGCGGCGAACACGCACCCCGATGCTGACCCGAATAAGCTCACCGTACGACGGTCTCAGACCCATTCCAGTTCGTGGGGGCTCAGTCGTCGATATCAGCGAACGTGACTCCCGTAATCTCGAACCGTGCCCCGCCGGCATCAGATTCGGTGACGCTAACGCTCCACCGGTGGGCCTCGGCAACCTGCTTGACGATAGCGAGCCCGAGTTCGAGCAGTCGCTCGTTAATCGCGAGGACGACCCGGTCGCTGTTTTCAGCGAGGACGCCGATGCGGGGTTGGGCACGTCCCCATGCGCTACCTCTAAAATGAGCCGTATCATGTGACAGTACTCACGTCGAGACCGTTCACCTTCCTCCTCGGTGGCGTTCTCCTCTCTCGAAACAACGGCACTGATGACTTATTTTCTGAGCCAGAAAACCAGCGTTGGCGGTTATACCATCGGGCCGCTTTCTCTCATCCATGGGAGTCCTCCAAGCCCTCAGACGGACACCGGGTGCGCTCAAGCGTGCTCCGGGTCTGCTGGTCCCACAACTGATCGTGTTCGTACTGCTAGTACCCCAACTGCTGTTGCAGTCGTCGTACCCACTCATCTCGACGTTCTACTCGTTGGGCATCTCCGCAGTTCTCCTCCTCGTGACACCCTTCATCCAGGGCGGCATGTTCGGGATGGCGGACGAAGCCCTTACCACCCGCAGCTCGCTATCACGTTTCATCGCCGACGGGAAGGCCAACTATCTCTCGTTGCTGATCGCCTACGTACTCTTGCTCGTCGTCAACGGTGTCATCGGTGCAGTCGGTGTTGCGGCTGGCTTCGGGGCGTTCCTGGCTCACGGCTCCATCGGGACGGTGTTTATCGGTCTGGTGGCCATTGCGGGGCTCCTGTATCTCGCCGTGGCGTTCTTCGTCCAGTTCTACGGCCAGGCCATCGTCATCGACGGTGCGTCCGCAATCGACTCGTTCAAGCGGAGTTATCGCGTCGTCCGGGAGAACCTTCTGGCGACGTTCGGTTACATGCTTCTCACAATGGTCATCGGCGCGCTTTCCGGCGGTGTCTACGCCGGCGTCTCGCTCTTGGCTAGTCCCGAGGCCGCTTCGACGGCTGGCCTGCCGACGCTCTCGACGCCCCTACTCGTCGTCGTGGGGGTCCTCGCGGCGGTCATCGGTAGCGTCGCGTCGGCGTTCATGCTCACGTTCTCCGTCGCCGTCTACGACGAACTGACCGGGTGAACGACGGCGCACTACGCAGTCGTTCGTTTGCCCTCAAGAACTCTGCTCCCGTCTGGTGGAACAGATTATTGATCTTCTCAGCGTAGCGGTTTCGACGGATTTCCGATCTCGAAAGCGCGCATCGGCCTCAGGTGTATATCGCGACGAACGAACTTTGGCCGTGTCCCGCGACATTGTCATTTCATGGACGGTGTTGCTTTCTTCGTTCTCTTTCTACCGGCGGCTCTCGTTGCGGTTGTGTTCTTTCCGTTGACCGTGGCCGTCTCGTACTGTCTATAATTGAGACAAATCCCGCAAGAGGTACGTTCTCTGTCTGTCGGACGACCTCCGGGAGTATCACCTGTTGGTGGATACAACGACGTCACACCTCCGCGACTACAGGCACTATCGAGCGGAACCCGAAGCGATAGCAGTGGCTCAGGATCGGCTATAAAGCGAATAGAGGATACAGACCAGCCCGACGACTTCGATGAGTCTGTTCAGTATGGGGGCGTAGTACGTGTACACAACCGGGCCGAACCCGAGCGCGGTTCCGGCCGATGCGACCGTCAACGATACCACGAACGGCACGGCCGTGAGGAGGACCAGTCCGACCGCGAGCCACAGCATCGGCTGGCTTCGATTGCGTCGGTACCCGCGGTAGGCTTGAAAGACGATGGCAAGGCTGAGAACCAACGCCAGTAACGTCACCGCCAGCAACACGAGGTAGTTCACGTACAGGTCCATGCTGGGTTGAACCATCTCAGATTCCCTCCCAGAGGTCGGTGAAGCGATCGGCCGGGTCTTCGGCCCGCCCCGTGTCGAGGCTCACTGAGATGTCTCCCTCGTCAACTTCGACGGTAAGACTGTCGAGTCGTGCCTCGAAGATGCTGTAGTGGTGGCCGTTCTCACCGATTTCGGTCCGTTCTGCGAGTAAGTCACAGTTGATGAGCCTCTCCGTGCGCCGGTATATCGTGGGCAGGGAGGCATCACATCGATCGCTCAAGGTTTTGGCGGACATCGGTTCGATGCTCGTCTGAGCGAGGATCGCACGCGCGTACTCGTCATCGAGGAGCGCGAAGATTTCCTCGGTGGAGGGATCCTCACTCACGTCGGATACTTCAGGGCGGAGTAATTAATACCCTCTACTCTTTTTCCAAGCCAGAAAGTCGACGGCCCCAATTTAGCGTCTCGCTGTCATCGTCCCACGTGCCGGTCCCCGTATCGGCCCTCCTGCCATTGCCCAAGCCCCCGGCCTGCACCCCCCGCACGCGATATTTTCCGAACCAGAAAAGCACCCGTGGGTTTGAACTCACGGCACGAAGAATCGCGGTGTATGGTCCTCCACGTCCGACAGATCGTGTCCGACGGACTCGGACGCGTTCTCACGCGAAATGGCGCGCTCCTCATGACGACCTTCTTCGTTGCAACCGTTCTCCAAAGCGTGTTTGTCTGGCTGTTGGCGACCACGTACGTCCCGCTCGGGATGCCAGGATCGGCGTCACCACCTGGGACGCCGGCACCCGGGACGGCCCTCCCGTCGCTGGTGTCAGCGAGCGCCGCACTCCTCGGCGGGCTCACTGGCGGCGTGCTGACGGTCCCGATACAGATCGTTGCGGTTCGCTCGCTCGTCGACGACGGGCGCGATCACCTCCCGGAACAGCTGGTGTTTCGAAATCTTGGATGGGCGACACTGCGGCTGTTCATCGCCACGCTGCTCAGGGTGCTGGCCATGTTCGTTCTGGTATTCCTCGTTATGATGGTCGCCATCCTCGGGGCGATCGGGATCTTCACCGTGCTTCCCGAATCACTGCAGACGACACTCGTCGGTGCGTGGTACACACCTATCCTCGTTGTTCCAGCGATATTGGTGGGTCTGCTGCCAGTCGGGTTCGTCCTGTTGACGTTTGCGTTTGTCGACCAAGAGATCGCCGTTCGCGACGCGACAGTCCCGACGGCGTTCGTCCAAAGTTGGCGCACCGTCGCTGGGAACCGCCTCCGACTGGGTGCAGCCCTCATCGTTCCCTACGGAATCAATATGGCGTTCAGTATGTTTCTCGGACAGGTCATGCCGGATGCGACGTTCAGTTCACCGACCTTCTTACTCACTCAGGTGGCACTCTCGGTGGAGTCTTCGATCATCTCGATCGTCATTCTCGGTATTACCTCGCAGGCGTGGATCCAATTAACCGGTGTTGATGGTCCGCTAGCCGACTACTGGGCCGGTGGGACAGAAGATTCAAAGCCCTCTGGCGAGGGAGCAACGAGGAACGCGGTCGAGTGAACCGATAGAGAGCGTCTCGACGAGCGGTTGTTCGAACCGCCGAGTGTGAAATATACTCCTTCGTTCGATTCGGGGCGGTTCCAAGTGCGAGTGATGAATGATTGTGAAGCCAACGGTAACACCAAAACCGCGACGACACGGAACCAAAGCGGACTGCCCCACTCGAAGCATCTATTTTCGTCGCTGCCGCGCTAGCGAGATAGCCAGCGAAGAGCCCACCTCAGAACACCGTGTTGAGCGAGAACTCGCTGCCCAGTCCTGACTGCCAGTAGTGACTGACGAATGGACTGTATTCGGTGGGGGAGCGTCGGAGTGCAAACAGGCTTGTAGCTACAACACGTGAGAAATTCACACAGTCATGATCCCGAACTGGCAACTTCTTCTATCTGTAATTGCCATCGTGTTTGGTTATGCCGCCAGTGGGCTAATCCAGAATAATCGAACAGCTGACGTTGTATATCGGGTTTTACTCAGTGTCGGGATACTTTCGGCAATATACGTACTTATGATATATTGAAGTCCTGCAAACAACCGATACTGTGTTGAGAAACGTGCCGGAATGTTCCCACAAATTCGCGCTGTACAATGGCCGTCCGTGATGCTGGTTGTATAACAGTAGACCCGATTTCACGGGAGACTGTTGCACGTGACAACGTTGCTTACTAACCAGTAGTATGCCACACTGTTCGTCAAATGAGCTGATTTTGATTTGTACGAACTGCAGTACCCGTATCGAACACGTATGTACAAACTAGCATGACGTCATCGGTCTCTGAACGTGACGCTAACCGTCTCCGCTGGTTGGGTAGTTAACGACGGAATCACGTCGAGGCTCTCATCAACTGATTTTGTTAATCTGAACTCCCTCAATACATTAATCAAGATCAGTTTTGCTTCTAACCTTGCAAATCTCTCACCTACACATCGGCGTGGACCCGCAGCGAACGGGAAATACGCACCTGTCGGCACTGATTTTTCGAACTCCTTCGACCACCGTCCTGGATTAAACTGTGTCGGTGATTGATACCAACGAGAATCCCGGTGAGCAACCCATTGATTGAGCGCGATAATGGACCCCGATGGGACATGGAACCCGCTCAGTTGGTCGTCCTCGATGGGTTGGCGAAAAACCCCATAGACTGGAGGGTACAAGCGTAGCGACTCCTGTATTACTTTGTCGAGTTCGGAATACTCGTCGTTATAACCGAAAAAGTAAGAAAGCGGCTTCTCTCGGACCTCACGCGCCACAGTCTCTTGGACGTCAGGATGTCTCGCCAATAAGTCACCAGTAAACGTGAGCATGAGCGCAGTTGTCTCGTGACCAGCGAGTAACAGCGTCACGATTTCGTCTCTGAGGTCTTTCGTGTCCCAGTCTTCGTCCGACTCAAGGAGATAATTGAGGACCGTTGGCCCGTCGATATCTCCCGCTCGGTGAGCCGCTATTAGGTCCTCGACGGCGGAGTCGAGCGTGCTAATCGCACTTCTGTATGCTCTGTTTTCAGGGGTCGGAATCCACTCTGGAAGATACAGGTACGTTTGGCTGATGCGTTCGAAATGTGTTAAGATTCGCTTGAAGGCGGGTTCTAAGTCCCAGTCTTCTGTGGAGAGGTCAACACCAAAGAGCGCATCCACGATAATATTGAGCGTGAGATGCTTCATCTCCTGTTCTAAGTCGACTGTCTCTCCCGACGAAATCCGCTCGATCGTCGACTGGGTGTGTGACGTGATTACTGACTGGTACTCCGCCATCCGCTTCGGGTGGAAGACTGGCTCGATCCCTTGGCGCTTTGCCCGCCACTCGTCGCCTTCCGCGATAACAAGCCCATTGCCGAGTAGTGACCGGGTCACCATCTTTTGGAACCCACCTTTCTCGTAGTTCTCACTATTCGTGAGAAGAACCCGTTCGATATCGTCCGGCTCTGTCGGAAGGATGAGTCGCTGCCCAGCAACTCGAAGCTGAACGACTGGCCCATACGCTTCGTTTAATTCCGTGAACCAATCGAGCGGGTCACGACGGAGGAATTGATAGGTGTGCCCGACAATCGGAGGAGAGGGTGGCTCAGGCGGTGTTTTCCGAGTACGTGAGCGGGTATCGCGGTTACTCATACGACTACTTCACCTCGTGGAGTCGGGCTTGTTGTCTGCTGTTACTCATCGTCAATTCTCTGCGAGCTGGTATCGAGTCGCATCCGCTTTGAACGACTCATACTGCTCACGCGCCCACTTGACAGCTTCCGGTGCGGTGTTCGTCAACATTCCCCGTACGCCACCGTGTTGATGGACAGTTATCCCAGCGACTTCCCCGTCTACTCCTTCCATGATCCAGAGTGCGTAGGGGAGTTCGTCACCCGTGACAAGGAGAACCACCCGTCCGGAGTCGACCAATTCAGTAAACGACTCACGGTAATCAACCAACTCGGGTAGAACGTCCTCGGATACAATAATCTCTGCCGTGCATTGCGTCTCTCGAACAGCAGCCTCAACATCGTCGATATATGATTTGAGAACGACAGGTGCAAGGCCGACCATCCGCTCAGACTGTCGTAACCGCGCAGTACTCGAACTGAGCGCAGATTCCGGGAACTGTGGATCTGCCGTCGAGACCGTCACTTGACGAAGGAACACTGACGGGAGCTCTTTCAGATTTGGATTTTCATTTAGTATATCGCTAGCACGCTGCACGTCGTGTATCTTATCGAGATACTCCTGTCGAATATTTAGTGAGGCTCGCCCGAGCGGGGTCGTTCGATATTCTCGATTATGAGACTCGACGCAGTCATACTGGAGTAACTCCGTGATCGCCCGGTCGACGGTCGACCGCGAACAGTCGACGGACTCGACAAGTTCCGGTTTCCGCTGCGGTTGCTCGTTAAGCGTGTGTAAGATCTCAAACCGCTTCGCAAGCACCTTCGAGAGATTAGTATCCAGCGACCCAGTCATGATAATTATAAGTCAAATTTCGCCAACACTAAAACGTCAGGGTTGGCGCAGTCGATATCCGACATCAAATAAATTATATTAACAGACTGAGTGCGAACGCTGCGTTCAAGAACGTCGCAACGTAGGCCGTATTGAACCGCTGTGCCGTAATGTCTGTTTGTTCTTTCTCGGTCTTCTCTCGTACTCGATAGTAGAGCCACACGTAACGGCCAGCAACGAGAAACATCGCAAACGCACCTCCCAGAGCGTGGAGTATGCCTGCACCAACGCCAGCCATGGCCGTACAGATCGCTGACAGTAATACGCTCGCTGACACTCCAAGGTTCTGTGTGAACGTCCGTACTCCTGCTTGCCGGTCATAGTACGTATCCGCGGCTTGATGCAGTGTATGATACCCAAACGTATAGAGAAGAATAACACCGAGAGCGGTAGCCGCATACTCAACTGAGGGAGTTCCTGCTAGTATGACGAGCGGAAGGACGACGAACCCGACGTCGGTACCCGTCGTTACGAGGTGGTTCAGTATCCCTCGCTCCTTAATTCGGGGCGGGTATGAGTATACGAACCCAGATATCGAAAACAGGGCACCGACAGTAGCGAACAGTAGTGACGACGTCTGTAGTGAGACCCACATCCAAAGAAACAGACCGGCTGTGAGTTCAATAACGAGGATAGTATGCGCACTCTCGTATCCGATTTCATCGACTGCGGTCGCGTTCTGTTGTTTCTCAGGATTTTCTTTGTCAACGGCGTAATCGTGCAGGACGTCTGCGACTGACGCCTGCATTTTCGTTAGCATCGCCGCACTAAATGTGGCTGAGATCTGTATCAAACTCTCTATTTCGAGGCCTAAATCTAGCCGTGAGCGAGCAATTGCAACAGCGAGGAGGGCATACGCTACGTTATACCCTACTGTTTCAGGCAGTCGATTGATCTGCGAAAACGCCCATACTTTCGTTGAATATCTGCGCTCGGTCTGCCCGTGTTTTGCTAACCATGACGACATTATTATCAAGTGGCTCGTGACATCATATTACCTCATTCATTGGGGATATCATCACTGTCTAATAAATTGGAACGAAGGTCCTTCCGAATGTCAACGGTGAACAGGTCCGACAGAGTCAGAGATCTGGTCACTAATCACATACTCCCGGTGAGCGCGCCACCGGTCCCGCGGACGGTCTCGGTCATCGCTTCGAACACATCAGTCGACTCGTCGTACTCCTGCTGCCATACGAGGAGACATGTACGAAATGACAGTTATTTTCGGTCCCGTCAGCTGACCAGCGTCACCCCGATCACGCTCCCGACGCCGTACGTGAGGACCGCAGCGGCGAGGCCGATGCCGACCTGACGCAGTCCGGAAAAGAGCACGGACCGCCCCGTGAGGAGCGTGATTCCCGCCCCGATGACGAACAGGGCAACCGCGCTCAACACGAGGCTCGCACCCACGGCGACCAGTTCGCTCAACACGAAGTACGGAAGTACCGGGACGATGGCTCCAAGCGCGAAGAGGACGAACGACGTGGTGGCCGCTTCCCAAGCAGAGCCACCAAGTTCCTCCGGATTAATTCCCAGTTCCTCGCGAGCGAGCGTGTCCAGCGCCATCTCCTCGTCGGCGATCAACTGCTCGGCCACCTCTCTGGCGCGTTCTTTCGAGAGCCCTTTCGCCTCGTAGATGAGCGCCAGTTCTTCTGCCTCCTCTTCGGGGACTTCGGCGAGTTCTTCGGCCTCGATTCCGATCTGCCGTTGGTAGAGTTCCCGAGAGCTCTGGACGGAGAGCCACTCGCCCATCGCCATCGACCCAGACCCGGCGAGAAGTCCGGCCAAGCCGGTAATCAGAATCGCCGTCGAATCTAATGCCGCGCCGGCGACGCCCATTACGAGACTGAGATTTGAGACGAGACCATCGTTCGCACCGAGCACTGCGGCACGGAGGGCATTGCCACTGGTCGCTCGGTGGCGGCCTTCGAGTCGGGCGAGGACCTCTCCCTGCGCACCACGCCCGGGAGCTTCCGCGATGGCCGCTAGGAGACGATCATGCGAGCGTTCGTCGGCCGCCATCCCGGTTCCTATGACCTCCGGTTGGGTCGCGTAGTCGTCCGCGCCGATGGCTTCCCCCGCGTTCATCGAGGAGATCACAAATCCCGGCCCGAATCGACCGGCCAGCCATGCGAGTGTTCTGGCTCTCCGGGACGGGTTGGCTTCTCCCGGGTCGGAACCGGCCTCGCGAATCTTCTCTGTCCAGAAGTCTGCGTGGGCTCGCTCCGCGTCGGCAAGTCGCCGATACACTTCTGCGACCTGCGGTTGCGATTCGGCGTCAGCCATCGCCGCGTAGACCGTCGCACTGTCGAGTTCGTCTTGCCGATTGCGACGATAACGCTCGATATTCTCCGAAGGAGCCATATAGTGTAATCGCACTGTGAGGACTTAGTGGTGCGCTCAGTACGCCACAGGAGCGTTCTGACCACCGTATACCTCCCCAGCAAGTAGCTGTGCTATCTTGCCTCGTGACCGGGTTCAGACATCGTCGACTCCGCGGAACCGGCGTGCGCGCGAATGTACGCACCCACGTAGCCACCCCCCGCGCCCAAGCCGGCGTTCCAGAGCACGCCGAGAGGGACGATGAAAAGCAGGATGACGGCTAGCTCCACACCTCCCGGAGCACCGAACCCGCCTGCCGGAGCCGTCCCGAAGAACACGGCGACCCCAAGGCCGAGTACGAGGAGGAACGGGACGCTCGCTATCGCGCCGGAGATGGCCCCAACTCGCACCTCCCACGGGAGGTTCGCGCTGAAGGTAGCCGGCCACGGCCCCACCAATCGCCGGCGAGACAGTGGTGAACGCGAGAACGATTGTGACGACAGCACCGATGACTGCGTTTCGAAGCGTCTCTGTCTTGCTCATGTGTATCGATTCGTCAACGAGGGAGATATCTACGAACGCTCGCTCTCCTGATACGAGATTCACTCACGTCGAAAGCAAGTAGTCCGGCCCGCAGCGAGAGAGTCACACAATCAGCGGTGGGGAGGGAATCGAGAGAGCCCCAGAACGAACAACGGACGTCCTCCTCCGAGAGCCCGTCGGTCGCCCAGATGATATCGCTCGACGTCCTTGGACTCGAACTCCGAAGTAGACGAACCCTGTGGGAACACACACCCCTCGTCCAGAGTGAAAACGGTCGAAAGGGTGGGGGGACTGTCCACGGGAAACGGGGGTTTGTGAGGAGAGAAAAACGACGAACCCACGGAGAGAGCCCCTGAAACGGAGATTGACAACAGAATGTAGATAAAAAGACGAGTAACGCTTCGCGAGACACAGACGAATAATAATTCGTCTTATTTAATAGGTAGAATATACTTAGTGGACTGTTCGGGTTTATAGAATATAAAACTTCTATATCATACTAAAGAATGTGACTAGTTGCTGGTTCGAATCGGTTCTACGAGTGTTCGACAGCAGCGTTCCTACGTCTGCCCCGGATTCACGGCGTTTTCAGTCGGTCCGGTCGTTCGATTCTCGTCTAGCACCGGGCTCTCTTCGTTTCAGTTTCACTCTTGACGAGGGGTGGGTGGGTCTCATTTCGTCGTGATTTGAATGTGATGATTCCCTCGATATTCAATATTCTCGACAGCCGTTAAATCGGTTCAGGTTGGGATTGGTTCAGAATAGAGGTTGACGACTGTGATTTACGTCCGTACTCCGACTGGGGATGGGAACCACCCCGAACCGCCAGTCGACTCACTTCACGACTGTTTTCACTCTTGACGGGGGGTGTCTGCCGCACGTCAGACGCCGCTCGTGTCCCGCGTTGTGCGATTGTCTGGACTCGGTTTGAGTTACACTCGTGATGAGGGGTGTGTCCTCCGAGGCAATCGGCGAATCGCGGCGTTTCACTCGGGACGAGGGGTGGCCAGATATTGGCTTCTGTTCGTTTTTCACTCTGGACGAGGGGTGTGCCCTCGTGCGAAGCACCTGCACGGGTGGGTCGTCTTTCACTCTGGATAGCCTCTACCCCTTCTCGACTGACATTGGACGCACTGCGCAGTAGGTCTCTGCTGCGGGACGATTTACACTCTTGTCGAGGTGGGCGAATAATTAAGTAGCCGGGTAGCGGGATATCTTGTAACGATGGCTAAGGACCCGTCGCAACTCTCCGACTTCGACGACCGGTACGAAGACCCGGCTGAGGATCCGCTGTTCAATATCGAGGGAGACGATCCCGACCGGGTCGATATTTTCACTCGCAAGGAGCTTCTGAAGGTCGGTCACGTCCCGGAGAGTGCCCGAATCGTCGGCCGTGATGAGGAAATCAAGGACATCGCCGCGGAACTCAGGCCCATCGTGCAAGACGACCCGCCGAACAACGTCATGATCTACGGCAAGACGGGGACGGGCAAGTCGCTGGTCGCTCGCCATGTTACGGAGCGTGCCCGCAGGGCCGCAGAATCGAACGGTGTCTCGGTCGGGACTGTCTACGTCGACTGTGCACAGCACAACACGCAGACCCGCGTTGCCCGTACAGTGACGCGGGAACTCAACAAGACCGAGCGAACTGATTTCGACGTCCCGCGTGCGGGGATTGGCAGTGGTGAGTATTACGATTACCTCTGGGAGATTCTGAACCTCGCCTACGATGCGGTCATCATCATTCTGGACGAGGTCGATCGGCTCGACGACGACGATATTCTGATGCAACTCTCACGGGCCCGCGAGTCCGGGAAAGCCGACTGTCACTTGGGCGTTATCGCGGTGAGTAACAAAATCGAGTACCGCGATCAGTTGAACGAGCGTGTCAAGTCGAGTCTCCGCGAAGAGGAGTTCGTCTTCCAACCCTACGACGCGAATCAACTCCGTGGGATTATGAAGCATCGGCGCGATGC
Source organism: Haloferax sp. KTX1 (assembly GCF_902410085.1). Classification (NCBI taxonomy): domain Archaea; kingdom Methanobacteriati; phylum Methanobacteriota; class Halobacteria; order Halobacteriales; family Haloferacaceae; genus Haloferax; species Haloferax sp. KTX1. Next base: position 215,937 of record NZ_CABPRH010000005.1, read on the forward strand.
GTTCCACGATGGCGTTCTTTCTGATGACGTCATTCCGCTGACTGCGGCGCTCGCCGCGCAGGAACACGGCGACGCCAGAAAGGCAATCGAAATTCTCCGACACGCGGGCGAACTCGCTGAACGAGAGAACGCCGACCAGGTCGTCGCGGAGCACGTCCGCGATGCCCAAGAGTGGGCGGAAGTCGACCGATTCGAGGAGTTACTTCGCGGATCGACGACCCAAGTTAAGTTCATTCTCTACTCACTCGCGCTGCTGACCGAGGAGAGTTCGAACGAAGACGAGTTCTCGACGAGCCGAATTTACAAGCGATACAAGAACACGACTGAGACGGTCGATGCGAAGGTTCTGAGCGAACACCGCGTCTACGAACTGTTGAAGGAACAGGCGTTCCTCGGCGTCGTAGAGTCGACTCGTACGGGTGGTGGGAGGGGAGAAGGAAGCTATCTGGAGCATCGATTGGTTCAGGACACTGGTATCGTGTTAAAATCCGTGCTCCGCGATAGCCGGCTGGAAGATCTCGCGTAATCCCCCTTTCCTCTCCTCTCCTCTCCGACCGCGCACCCCCGGTCACGAGTGTAAGTCCCGATTTCCCACGCCGGGGACTCGCACCCTGCATGTAAAGTGTAAATGTGCGGAATCTCGCTGGGAGACCCCGTCAAACACGCATATACTGTCTAGGTGACCTGGTTTGGGAATCGCACTGCGAGCAGGTCGTCCAGTGAATCGGTCATGACGACCGCAGAGTTCGCACCGGGTGCTTTGCGACGGATTTCGAGGAAACTCGGGAGGGCTCGCCGTCCAGCCACACGCGACCGACTGTCCACCAATGAAACAGTACGATTCATGCAATATTATGACTTCCAACGCCCGCATCACCGTCCATTTATTACTGTGCATATGGTGCAATAATAGCTGGCTCAGATTGATTCATTGGTAAACAGGTGAACGACTCATTCAAATTATTACGTTGAGATTAGCTTGCGCTACTATCGGCTGAGAGACGATGGGTCGATTTAAGCGAATGTGGTCCACGTACTCGTAAACTATCCCTCGATTAGTGGTCAAAACCCCCCGAAATGTATTGTTACGGTATGTCGCTTCTCTTTCTATAGAAACCACCACGACGTGGTGCCATCTCATGAGTCTTCTCAAAACGTATTGTGATGAAAACACATTATCGAGTCGTAGTGAACTGAACTAACGGCTGGTTCCGCAGAGTGTAGTTCGCTACAGACACAAATCTGTCCGCCGCTCGGCGAGTCGCCCCCGGAGGTCGGACGGTCGGTTCCGATTCTGTCGCACCCGAACGAATCGCTTTGCCATCTCCACACAGACGAACTGGACGCTATTCGGATTCCGAGCGTCCCGCTCGTCACCCGATGTCGACGGGCAGGTCGTCGTTCCGAAGCGAGTAGTGAGGCGGGTCGAACGAGGTCGTAATCGCGTGTACGTCCACCCCGGTCTCCCGTACGCGGGCGAGTAATTCGGCGAACTCCGGGTCGACAGCTTGGTAGGGGCGGAAGCGTTCGACGTCAGGTCGCTGCACCACGAACACGACGTGTGTCTCGTGGCCGTCTTCGGAGAGCGCTTCGAGGCTCCGGAGATGACGCCGACCGCGCTCGGTTTGGCGGTCGGGAAACATGGCGACGCCATCCTTGACGTGCGTGCAGGATTTGATTTCGACGAAGGCGGTCTCGCCGGTCGGCGTCTCGACGAGAAAATCCGTCCGACCGTGCTCCGGTAGCGAAGGCTCGCGTTTCAGGCAACTGTACCCGTCGAACGCGGGGATTGCATCGCGGGCGAGCGCACGCTCGAAGAGGTCGTTCGCAAGCGCCGGGCGGACGCTCACGTACACGCCGTCGACGCGGACCGCGATGGCGTCGTAGTCCGTCGCTCGCTCCGGGTCCTCGACCGGTAAACAGAGAATCTCGTTTCCCGGTTCGACCGTACCTTCGAGGGCTCCGGGGTCTCCGAGAAAGACGCGTTCGGGCGCGTCCTCGAACCGAACGCGCACGACGAACCGATTCGGTCGGTCGACGATAGTTCCGGTGAGTAACTCGCCGTCGATTGTGAGTAGCGGGTCCATGTGTTGTGGATACGATGCGGCCGAGGGGATACCAATCGTTCGCTTCGAGTCTGTGAGAGCGCTCGGCCCGTCCGGGCGCGTCTCTCTTCTGGTTCTCTTATCAGGGTCCGAAGGCTGCGATATCTGAACCGACCGTCGCCAGCGCGTCGGCGGGGTTCGGGTCGCTGTCCGCCAGATGCTCGTACCAGTGGTTCGGAACGCGTGCCAGCGCCGTGGCGACGGCCTCGCTGTACGTCTCGACGCCGGGCTCTGTCGGGTCGTTACCGCCCCAGACATCGCGGATAACGGTCATCGAGTCGATTCGAACCGCTACGCTGCGTGGCTCGTAGCGGGCCAACAGCTCGGAGAGACCGAGTTGGAGGGCGACGTACTCCGCGGTGTTGTTCCCCGCCCGCGAGCCGACGGGGCGACCGAGACGAGCAAGCCGATTTTCTTCCGAGTCCACGATGACAGCGCCCGCTCCGGCGGGACCGGGGTTGCCGCGTGAGCTACCATCGACGTACAGGATGAACGAGCGGTCGGTCGGCTCCGAAACGGGTGGACGGCCGAGGTCCGAGGAGAGGAGTTCTTCGAGTGCCTGACGGAGCTCTGCCGGGGTGGTCGCGGGGTCGAAGAGGCCGCCGTAGCCGGTGACCGCGTCGTCGATGAGTTCGGTGGCGACTGCCATCTCGTATCCGACGCCTGCGAGCACCTCGTCGACGAGCGTGGCGAGCGGTGAGTGGTGCTCGGAGGGGAGCGGTTCTCCGCTCACGCCGGCACCACCTCGTTCCGGTCTCCGTTGTCGGGCCTCCCATCCTCGCTCCCGGGCGAGTTCGTCGGTTCGTCGAACACCTGCATACCTCACCTCTGTCGTCGAGCGGGATAATTCCTTCAGTGCTCCGTCGTGGGAGTGAGGTATCGATTGAACCCCGCCTCCCCGTCCCGACGATGCCCGACGCGAGCGCCCCGATAACCGGAGGGAACGTCGAGTTGGTGGTCCAGTCACCTCTGCCTCTCGGCGGTCATCCCACTAGTCATCGGCTATCTCGGGTTCAAACGCGCTGACCTGAACTGGCCGACTGCTCCGGCCGATTTGTCCGGACGACTACTCCGACTACCGCCCGAACAGCACTGACAGCGGCGGTCCGGCGTGCGGTGCCACCGAGTGGAGCGAGTCGGAGCGGGAGCCCCGGTATCGGACAAAGATTACGCGATTAGCTCTGTAATTCGCTCGCTCGCCATCGGTGCCGCTGGGCCGGTGCGCGTTTCTTCATACTGAAGCGCGTCGCTCTCGAACCGCTGGCTCTCGCCCGGTGGTTCTGAATCGCCGTGTCCGGGTCTGTCGTCGATACCCGCAACGTTGGGGTGTTACGACCGGCACCCACGGCCGATTCGGAAATAGTGAATGCTGTGTCGACACCGAGTACGACCGGGAAAAGACTAAACGCGGCGTCCGCCCGCCCACAATTCTACAGCAATCCAAACCTATATTAGAATGATAATGATAATGGTCTATTATGGCGCAAGTCATTATCGGCGTAGACGCCGGTACGACAGTGATTAAATCGGTCGCCTTCTCGCTCGACGGCGAGGAGCTACACAAGAGCAGCGTCGAAAACGCGGTCGACCGCCCCGAGTCCGGCTGGGCGGAGCAGTCCATGGTGACGACGTGGAAGAAGACCGCACAGACGCTCAGCGAGGTCGAAGACCAGTTGGACGACGACGAGGTCCTCGCGCTCGGCGTCACCGGGCAGGGCGACGGCTGTTGGCTCGTCGACGAGGACGGTGACCCGGTCCGTCCCGCGATTCTCTGGTCCGACGGCCGTGCGAGTTCCGTCGTGCAGGCGTGGCAGCAGTCGGGAGTCTCCGAGCGGGTCTACGACATCTGCGGCGGCACCCAGTTCCCGGGGAGCAGCCTCGTCATCCTCCGGTGGCTCAAGGAGAACGAACCCGAGCGCTACGAGGAGGCCGACACGGTCTTCTACTGCAAGGACTGGCTGAAGTACAAGCTCACCGACGAGCTCACCACGGACCCGAGCGACGCGTCGCTCCCGTACGTCGAATCGGAGTCCGCCGAGTACTCCGACGAGGTTCTGGACGTCGTCGGAATGCCGGAGGTCGGCGAGATGCGCCCCGACCTCGTTCCGGGCACCGACGTCGTCGGCGGTCTCACCCGGAACGCGGCGGTCGAGACGGGGCTCCCCGAGGGGACGCCCGTCGTTTCCGGCTTTATCGATATCGCCGCGTCAGCCTTCGGAAGCGGGGCCGCGAACCCGGGCGACGGCTCTTCTATCGTCGGGACGACCTCAGTGAACCAGACGGTTCTCGACGAGGCACCCGACGACGACGAGCAGACGGGTATCCTGCTGACGCTCGGCGTCGAGGGCGGGCTCTGGACCAAGTTCATGTCCTCGATGACCGGCACGCCGAACCTCGATTGGGCCATCGAGGAGATTATGGACAAGAGCAGTTTCAACCTCGTCGAAGAGGAGGTCGAGTCGATTCCCGTCGGCTCCGACGGCCTCATCTACCACCCGTTCCTCAGCTCTGCGGGCGAGCGCGCGCCCTTCCTCAACCCCAACGCGCGGGCGCAGTTCATGGGTCTGAACCAAGAGCACACGCAGGCACACCTCGTGCGCGCGGTCTACGAGGGCATCTCGCTCGCCATGCGTGACTGTTTCACGCACCTCCCGCAGAACGCCGACGAGGTGTATCTCAGCGGCGGCGGCGCGAACTCGGACTTCTGGTGTCAGATGTTCGCCGACTGCCTGAACGCGACCATCATCATCCCGGAGGGAACCGAGTTCGGCGCGAAGGGAGCCGCGCTCCTCGCCGGCGTCGGCACGGGTGCCTACGACGACCTCCCCGGCGCGGCGGCCACCACGTCGTCCGTCGCGCAGTCGTTCGAACCGCGGCCGAAGAAAGTCCAGCAGTACAGCCGCTGGTACGACGTGTACACCGATGCCTACGAGGCGACGTTCGCGGTCTGGGACGAGCGCGTCGAGGCGCTGGAGGACCTCCGCTACATGTCGCAGTCCGCGGGCGCGAGACCGAACAAGAAGACCGTCGTCGGCAAAGACACCGTGAAAGGGGGATACGATGATTGACCTGTCGTTCCTCTCTTTCGGCATGCTCGTCGCCGCCTTCGCCGGCGGCGCGTTCGGCGCCGCAATCGGCGGTCAACCCGCCTTCATCTTCACCGGCTTCCTCGTCATCGCGGGCGAGGCCGGCAACCTCGCGACCGAGGCCGTCGCCGCTGCCACGAACGCCGACCCGGCGCAACTGAGCGCGCTCGGCCTCACCGGGTCGGTCGCGTTCGGTCCCGTCTTCGGCCCGCACATCAGCTTCGCCGCGGGGGCCGCCGCCTCCGCCTACGCCGCCAAGCGGGGGTACATGGACGCGGAGTTCGACTACCACCCCGCGAAGAACATCAACTACGCGTTCGGCACGAAACCGGACGTGCTCCTCGTCGGCGGGCTGTTCGGTATCGCCGGCTACCTGATGACGCAGGTCATGGTCGCGTTCGCCGCGCCGTGGGACCCCGTCGCGATGGCCGTCGTCCTCTCGGCGGCGCTCCACCGCGTCGCGTTCGGCTACGACCTCGTCGGCCAGTCCGCGGAGGGGCGGCTCAACATGCGCCCGTTCGTCGAAGAACGGTTCCGCGACGCGCCCCAGGCCGCCACCGACGGCGGGCAACCGCAGTCGGGGCCGGCGACCCGGTTCCTCGTCGAACCGTGGCTGCCGCAGCAGTACAAGTGGCTGAACGTCTCTCTGCTCGGACTCGTCGTCGGCGTGCTCGGGGCGTACCTCGGGTACGCGACGGGCAGCGTCTACCTCGGGTTCGGAATCAGCGCCGTCTCGCTCATCTTCTTGAGCATCGGCTTGGAGCACTTCCCCGTCACCCATCACATCACGCTCCCCGCGAGCACGGCGGTTTTCGCGATGGCCCCCGAGGGCGCGGCGGTGAGTTCGCTGCCGCTCGCCGAGGTGGTCCTCGTCGGCGCGGGCATGGGCCTCGTCTGCGCGCTGTTCGGCGAACTCTTCCAGCGCGTCTTCTACGCGCACGGCGACACGCACTTCGACCCGCCGGCCGCGGCCATCGTCTTCGGGACGTTCCTCGTCGCGGTCCTCGGGGCGCTCGGCGTGTTCCCGCACACCTCGTGGGTGCCGCCGCTGTGATCGACGCCCGCCCACCGGCCGCGAGACTCGACTGAGACGACGACTCGACCGACGCACCAGACCTGACCGACGCACCAGACTCGACCGCTCTCGACCGACGGGCACCGATGGACTACCGCTCCCAGTCCGCACACCGCGAACGGCCCCCGCATAGACGACCGCTTCGACGTCAGTGAATCGCTTCGAACGCCGCCTGCGCCGTTTCGAGCACCTCTTGGTGGGCCCGACCGTTCGACGCGACCAGCCCGGGCCGTCCCGGCAACCACTCGTTTCCGTGAATGTCAGTCACGACACCGCCAGCCCGCCGAACGTGGTGTACGCCGGCGACCGTGTCCCACGCGTTGGGGTGCTCGTCGAGGCCGACGACCGCGTCTATCGAGCCGTCGGCGACCCGCGAGAGCGTCAACTGCGTGGTTCCGATTCGGCGGAGTTCGCCGAACCGGCCGAATATCTCGCCGGCGAGCGTCTCGACCGCGGGGCGGTCCTCGGGTCCGAACCGGAGCGTCGAGGCGACGATGAACGCCTCGATGTCGCGTTCGTCGTTCACGGTTATCGGGCGACCGTTGCGTTCGATTCCCCCGCCGGCCGCGACGTACGTGTCGCCCGTCGCCGGCGCGACGTTGACGGCGGCCAGCGGTTCCATGTCCTCGACGATGGCGACGCTCGTCACCCACGCGTTCGTCCCGCGGGTGAAGTTCTGCGTCCCGTCGATGGGGTCGATGACCCACGCGTAGCCCGACTCCGGCACGGTCTTTCGCTCGTCTTCCTCCTCGCCGACGACGGCATCGTCCGGGAACCGCTCCCGAATCGTCGAGATGACCCGACGCTGGGTCTCGCGGTCGATTTCGGTCACGAGGTCGGTCTTGTCGCCCTTCTGTTCGATATCGAAGTCCGTTCTGAAGTGTTCGAAGGCGTACTCCGCCCCGGTCTCTGCGGCCTCTACCGCGACTGCTTCGCGCGAGCGCTTTTCCATACCCGGCTATCCGTTCACGGCGAGAAAAAACCTCGGACGGCGGTCGTTCCTTCCCGAATTCGGTTCGTCCCGTTCCGTCTCGTTCCGTTCCATCCCGTGACGACCGAGCACCCTCGGCCGCGCCGCTCACTCGACCGGGTCGACCGCGCGGTTCGCCGTCGGAACCGCCTCGTCAACGCCCGCGGCCGCCCACCTGACCGCGTTGTCGAGCACCTCTCGCACGGCGGGAACCTCGTACACCGGGTAGGTCTCGTGGCCGGGCCGGAAGTAGAATATCCGACCGCTACCGCGCCGGTAGCAACAGCCGGAGCGGAACACCTCGCCGCCCTCGAACCACGACGCGAACACCAGACGGTCGGGTTCGGGGACCGCGAACGGTTCGCCGTACATCTCCGTCTCCGGGACGACAAAGGACTCGTCGAGGCCGTCGGCGATGGGGTGGCCGGGGTCGACCACCCACATCCGCTCTCGCTCGCCGGACTCGCGGTACCGGAGCGAACAGGGCGTGCCCATCAGTCGCTTGAACGCCTTCGAGAAGTGCGCGGAGTGCAGCGGGACGAACCCCATGCCGTCGTAGACGTGCTCGCAGACCCGCTCGACGACCGCGTCTTCGACCGCTTGGTGGGCCTTGTGGCCCCACCAGACCAACGCGTCGGTGTCGTCGAGCACCCCCTCGGTGAGGCCGTGGTCGGGTTCGTCGAACGTCGCGACACGCACGTCGTGACCCCGCGATTCGAGGGCCTCGGCGAGCACCGCGTGGATGCCGTCGGGGTAGACCGCGGCGACTTCCTCGTCCGTTCGCTCCTGTACGTACTCGTTCCATACGGTCACGGATGCCATACGTCCACTACGCTCGCACCCGGTCTAAAACCTTCGGAATATCGACATGTGGACTGTAACCGCCGCCGCGGCGGTCTCGAAAAGCGAGGCGGGACAGACGCCCCGTGGGTGCCTGCGTGAGCGTTCTCGACCCGCGGTCACGACTCGGACCGGTCGCGTCTCAGGGTCGCGTTCGATGTCGGGTGTCGGCCTCCGAGTCCGGTCGCTCCCGCGGTCAGTCGTCAGTCGCCCGCGTTTCCTCGGAACGGCTCAGTCGTCGCTCGGAACCGCGTTCGCCTCGACGAGTTCGGTCCAGCGCTCGACGCCGGCCTCGGCGACGTCGCGGTCCTGCGAGACGGCGCCGCCGGAGACGCCGATCGCGCCGACGACTTCGCCGTCGCGTTCGAGCGGGTAGCCGCCGCCGAAGACGACCATCCGACCGTCGTCTCGCGTGTCCAGCCCGTACAGCGAGTTCCCCGGCTCGGACGCCTCGGCGAGTTCGTGCGTCGGCATGTCGAGCGCGGCGGACGTGTACGCCTTGTTGCGCGAGATACTGACGGAGGCGAGCCACGCGCCGTCCATCCGGTGCTGCGCGATGAGGTTCCCCTCGCTGTTGGCGACCGTGACGACCATCGGGTTCTCGATTTCGTCGGCCCGGGCCTCGGCCGCTTCGATCAACTGCGTTGCTACGTCTAGCGGGATTGCTTCCACCATGCGTGCGTAACCCCCGCACGCGGACACATAAATCCCGGTCATTTTTCGTCGGATTTCCCCCGACCGTCACTCGACGAGCGCGTCTTCGAGCAGTTCGAGCGGGTGGCGAATCTCGTAGCCAGTGCCGTGTTCCATCTGCATCGCGCAGGTGGGACACTCGGTGATGCCCGCGTCGCCCTCGGCGTGACGCATATGGTCGAACATCTCCTCGCCGATTTTCATCGACTTGTCGTACTTCTCTTCCTTCCAGCCGTAGGTGCCGGAGATACCGGAACAGGAGTCGCCGACGTCCTCGATTTCGACGCCGTCGACGTCGCGGAACAGTTCGACGACCTGCCGGTGGAGCCCCTGATTGCGAGCGTGGCACGGTCCGTGGTAGCCGAACGACTCCCCGTCGAGTTCGGCGTCGGCCAGCGCACCCCGCAGGTCCTCGTGGATGCGGAGGTACTCCAGCGCCTCGAACGTGTTGTCCGAGACGTCCTCGATACCGTCGATGTCGAACAGTTCGGGATACTCCTGCCGAAGCGACAGCGAACAGGAGGTACACGACGCGATGACGTCCGCGCCGTCCGCCAGCGCGGCCGCGAGGTGTTCGACGTTCGTCTCGGCGTGTCGGCGGGCGTCGTCGAGCATGCCGTTCGCGAACATCGGCGTCCCCGAACACCCCTGCGGCGGGACGAGGACCTCGTAACCGAACTGCTCGAAGACGCGGACCATCGCCTTCGCCACCTCCGGCGTGTTGTAGTTGGCGTAACAGCCGTGGAAGTAGGCGACCCGCTTTTCGGGGTTCTCCACCCGCGCTCCGCCGCGTTCGCGCCACCACTCCCGGAACGTCTGCGACGCGAACTCGGGGAAGTCGCGTTCGGCGGTGACGCCCAGCAGTTTCTCCATCGCCCAGCGCGCCGGTCCGAAGTTCATGGCGAAGTTCGCGAGTCGCGGAACCGCCGACGCGACCGCCGCCGAGGTCCGGTAGTTGGCGAGGATGCGGTTGCGGACGTACTCCCGCGAGAGCGCGCTCATCCGCTCGCTCACGTACTCGCCGCGGGCCTCGTTGTGCATCTGGCTGAGCGGGACGCTCGACGGGCACGCCGAGTCACAGCGCATGCAGTTCGAACACGACATGACGGAGTCGTCGATGTCGGCGTCCTCTTTGCGCTTGAGTCGCCACTGCTCCGGCCCTTGGAACTTCGGTCCGGGGAACTCGTCGTCGACCTCGGCGACCGGGCAGGACGTGTCGCAGGCGGTGCATTTGTAGCAGTCGTCCGCGCCCGCGCGGAGGTCGAGGTCACCCTCCTCGAACACGTCGGTCAGTTCCGGGTCGGTGTCGTACTCGGCGCTCTCGGGGGCTGACGCGGCCGCGACGCCGCCGTCGGTGACTCGTCGTTCCCCGTCGGTCCGTCGCTGTTTCCCCTCCTCGGCCGTTCTGTCTCTCTCGGCCGTTCTGTCTCTCTCGGCCGTTCTGTCTCTCTCGGCCGTTCTGCCTCTCTCGGCCGTTCTGCCTCTCTCGGTCGCCTGGTCGCGGCTGTTCGTCCGGTTCGGTTCGGTCGTTCGGTCTCCGTCGTCGGTCGCTGTCATAGTCTCGTGTGGTGGGTCGCGTCCGGTGTCGTTCGGCCGTCTGTTGTCGTTCGGCCGTCTGTTGTCGTTCGGCCGTCTGTTGTCGTTCGGTCGGTCCGGTTCGGTCGTCCAGTCTCCGTCGTCGGTCGACTCGCCGTCAGTCGCCGAGTCTCTTCGCAGCGTTGCGTCCCGCGACGACGCCCGTGGCGAGAGAGACGCCGGCGGCGGACTTCTCCCGGGCGGCGTCCGCGCCGCCGACCACCGCGCCGGCGGCGTAGAGGTTCCCGAACTCCGGCGTTCCGTCGGCGGCGAGCGGCCGCATCTCGGCGTCCGGTTCGACGCCGAAACGGGCGTAGGGATGCGCCCCGAACGCGTCGTCGACGAACCAGTCGTAGCGGTCCGACGGCTGGGGGACGCGGCAGTCGAACACGGGCTCTCTGACCGCCGTCCGGTCGGAGTCGAGGCCCTTGCCGACGAGGCCGCCGGTCGCGAGGACGAACGAGTCGGCCCCGTACGGCACCTCCCGGCCCTTCCGGTCGACGAGCACCGCGTCGACGTGCCCCGAGTCGCCGTCGGTCTCGTAGCCGACGACGGGGTTCCCGGTCTCGTACAGGACGCCCTCGGCGTCGAGCGCGTCGTAGAGCCGGTCCTCCAGCCGGAGGCCGGGGAGGCTCGGCGGTCCCATCGGAATCTCGAACACGTCGACGCCGAGTCGCTCCGAGAGCGCCGCCCGAACCGCGTCGGCGCGGTCGTCGCCGAGCACGGCCGGAAAGCCCACGCGCTCCGCGCGGTCGACGTACGGTTTCACGGCGTCCGCGAGCGCCCGCCTCGCCGGAGTCCCGTCGAGGCGCTCGTCGTGGTCCAGCGCCTTCGCAATTCGCGTCACCGGCGCGTCAGCCCGGAACTCCTCGGCGAACTCGACTTCGACGCCGGCGACGGGAAACGGGACGCCCGCGGCCTCAAGCGAGTCCGCGAGCATGCGGGCGTCGAAGTCCGTGAACGACCGGAAGCCGACGACGAGCATCGGGCGGTCGTCGCTCGCCAGCCCCGCGGCCGCGGCGCGCGGGTATCGCGCTGTCGGCTTCACCGCGCCGCCGAACGTCGGCACGAGCGCGTTTCGCTCCGTGTGGCCGCCGAGATACGCGTCGCCCGCGAGGTCGTCGAACAGCGCGAGGCCGTCTCGCAGGGCGGACTCGCCGACGAGCGAGTAGGGGTGGTCCGCCGGGAGGTCGTCGAATCCGTCGGTCGGTCTGACGAGCGGTCCCCGGTAGGCGTCCCGGTTCGACCGCACTTCTCGGAAGTCCGCGCGCTCTTGGGAGACGTAGTCCGTCCCCTCGACCGCCGAGTCCCGGGACGGCACGTAGCCGAGGGCGTCGACCAGCCCCGACGCCTGTCGGAGCGTCGTCTTCTTGTGGGAGACCAGTCTGACCGTCGCGCCCTCGCGGGCGGCCGCGACCGCGCTCGCCATCCCGGCGAGTCCGCCGCCGACGACGAGCACGTCGCTCTCAATCGCCATGGCTGCCCTCCGGGACCGCGGTCCGCCCCCCGTCGAAGGCGCGGTACTCGATGTCCTCGTCGCCGACGACGTGGTTCGCGTCGTGATTCATCGTCGTCGCGTGGAGCATGGCGTTGAGCATGGCCTGCGAGAGCTGTTCGCCCCAGAGGGCGTGACGCTGGCCCTTCCAGCGCTCCTGATACAGTTCGTCGACGGCGTCGCGGGCGGCCTCGGCTCCGTGGTCGGGATAGAGTTCGGCTCCCAGCCGATGGCTACAGAAGCCGCCCTGACAGTTCCCCATCGACGCGCGGGTCCGGAGGCGGACCCCGTTGAGGTCCGCGCCGACCTGGTCGATGGCGTCTCTGACCTCGGCACGGGTGACGGCCTCGCACTCGCAGAGCGTCGGGTTCGGCCCGTCGATGTCGAGCACCTCGGGGGCCCGGTCGCCGAGTCGCTGACCGCTCCTGCGGGCGATGGGCGAGCGCAGGTCGAACTCGTCCATGTACTCGTCGAGCGCCGAGGGGTCGGCGCTCCCGGGGAGCGGGACCTCGTCCGTCCGGCACGGTTCCTCGACGCTCAGTACCTCGCAGACGTGGTCGCCGACGGACTCCGCCATCTCTCGGTAGGTGGTGAGCTTGCCGCCGACGACGGAGGCGAACCCCCCGACTCCGTCGCGCTCGGCGTGGTCGAGCACGAAGTAGTTCCGCGTCACGTCGCCGGGGTCGGTCGTCGACTCCGGGTTCGGGTCGTACAGCGGTCTGACGCCCCAGTAGGCGCGTATCATGCGGGCGTCGGCGACCACCGGAACCATCTCGGAGGCGACGTCTATCATCATGTCCACTTCCCACTGCTCTTCGGGGTAGTCGTCGGGGTCGTCCACCGGGTCGTCGTTTGCGCCGAGCAGGACCGTCGTCTCGTGGGGGATGATGGTGTCGCCCTCGCCCTTCGGGAGACAGCGGTTGATGACCGTGTCCAACTGCCGGACGTTGGTGACGACCATCGCGCCCTTCGAGATCGCCATTTCGAGGTCGACGCCGGCCATCGCCGCCAACTGTCCCGCCCACGCGCCGGTTGCGCTGACGACGTAGTCCGCCTCGAACGTCTCGGTGTCGCCCGTCGCGCCCTCGCCGCGGTGGTTCGGCCCTCGCCGCTCGACTTCGACGCCGGCCACCCGTCCCTCCTCGACGACGAGGTCGACGACCTCCGCGTGCGTCTCGATGCGCGCGCCGTGTTCGACGGCGCTCGCCGCGTTCGCCACGCAGAGGCGGAACGGGTCGACCGCGCCGTCGGGGACCCAGATGGCGCGCTCGACCGCGTCGGTGAGGTAGGGTTCGCGCCGCCGCGCCTCCTCGCCCGAGATGACCTCGGTCGGGATGTCGCACTCCGCACACCCGGCCAACTTCCGTTCGAAGTAGTCGTCGGAGTCGCCCTCTAACTGGACGAACAGCCCGCCGGTGTCCTCGATACAGTGGCCCGCGATGCGGTGGAGCACCCGGTTTTCCCGCATGCAGTCGACGGCGCTCTCTTTGTCCGACACCGCGTAGCGGGCCCCGCTGTGGAGGTGGCCGTGGGTGCGCCCGGTCGTCCCCTCGGTCAGGTTCCCCCGCTCCACGAGCGTCACGTCGAAGCCGCGCATCGCGAGGTCGCGGGCGATCCCCGTACCGGTGGCTCCACCGCCGATAACGACGACTGAGTGGCTCATATAATTATGAAAAACCATGGGAAGCGACGTAATAATTGTTGTGCTCACCGAATTTTCCGCGGTCGCGGGTCGGACGCGGCGACGGCACCGCTCGCGTGCCCTCCGCGACACGGGGTCTCGATTCGGCGGCGCTCCGGGCTGTGACCTGCGACTCGCCGGAGTGCCGACTCCCCGGAGCGCCGACTCGCCGGTTGCGCCGAGAGCGGCCCGTTTAGTGGTCCTGTCCGTAGTCGGCGAAGCGGTCGAGGAGGGTGTCGATTTCCTCGCCGGGGAGCAGCGAGGGCTCGCCGATGTTGAGCGCCTGGTAGTGGATGCGGGCGCAGTACTCGACCATGAGCGCCACCTCGTACGCCTCCGCGACGGAGTCGCCGACGGCGACGACGCCGTGGTTTTCGAGGAGACAGGCGTTGTAGTCGTCGCCCAGCGCCTCCAGCGCGAGGTCGGCCAGTCCCTGCGTCCCGTAGGTCTCGTAGCCCGCGACGGGTATCTCGTCGCCGGCAAACGCGATGAGGTAGTGCGAGGCCGGAATCGGCTCGCCGAGGCTCGCGAAGGTGCTGGCGTACGGCGAGTGGTTGTGGACCACCGCGCCCGCGTCGTCGCGCTCGCGGAGGATGCCGGTGTGCATGCGGACCTCGCTCGACGGCTTGCGGTCGCCGGCGACCCACTCGCCGTCCAGCGTGACGACGGGCACGTCCTCGGGTTCGATTTCGTCGTAGGGCATCCCCGAGGGGCTGATGGCGGCGAGGTCGTCGGCCTGCGCGCTGATGTTGCCGCCGGTCCCCTCGGTCAGGCCCTGATGGAGCATCTCGCGGCCGAACTCGCTGACCGCCGAGCGGTGCGACGCGAGGTCGGACAGTCGGTCGGCGGGGACGCGGTCGTCGCCGGTCGGTTCCGACCCGTCCTCGTCGGCCGACTGCGTCTGCCCGTAGTCGGCGAAGCGGTCGAGGAGGGTGTCGATTTCCTCGTCGGGGAGCAGCGAGGGCTCGCCGACGCTGCGCGCCTGATAGTGGATGCGGGCGCAGTACTCGACCATGAGCGCCACCTCGTACGCCTCCTCGGCGGTCGCGCCGGTGGCGAGGACGCCGTGGTTTTCGAGGAGACAGGCGTTGTAGTCGTCGCCCAACGTCTCCACCGCCACGTCGGCGAGTTCGGCGGTCCCGTAGGTCTCGTAGCTCGCCACGGGGATCTCGTCGCCGATGAACGCGATGAGGTAGTGCGAGGGGCCGACTGGTTCGTCGATACTGGCGAAGGTGCTGGCGTACGGGGAGTGGTTGTGGACCACCGCGCCCACGTCCTCGCGCTGGCGGAGCACGTCCGTGTGCATGCGGAACTCGCTCGACGGCTTGCGGTCGCCGGCGACCCGTTCGCCGTCGATGTCGAGAATCGGGACGTCCTCGGGCTCGATTTCGTCGTAGGGCATCCCCGAGGGGCTGATGGCGACGGTTCCGTCGTCCGCTCTGACGCTGATGTTTCCGCCGGTTCCCTTCGTGAGGCCGTCTGCCAGCATGCGCTTGCCGAGCGTACTGACTAGACGCTGAGGCTCGTTCACCGTCATGATTGTTCTATCCAGATGGGGGGAGATAATTCTAGGGGTTGCGACAGCGACGGTCCGACGCGACCCGTGTTTTCCCGGCGTTCGTCGCGGGGCGACCGCCGCAGTCGGACAAACTACTTTACGACCGCGGGTCGTCGGTTCGCGCATGGAAATAACCGGGTACGAACTGTTCGAAGTCCCGCCCCGGTGGGTCTTCCTCAAACTCGAAACCGACGCGGGCGTCTGCGGGTGGGGGGAGCCGATCGTGGAGGGCTACGCGAAGACGACGAAGGCGGCCGTCGAGGAGATGATCGACAACTACCTCCTCGGGACCGACCCGCTCGAAATCGAGCGCCACTGGCAGGCGATGTACCGCGGGCGGCACTTCCGGGGCGGCCCGGTTCTGATGAGCGCCATCGGCGGTATCGACCAGGCGCTGTGGGACATCAAAGGGAAACACTACGGCGCGCCCGTCTACGACCTCCTCGGGGGGAAGGCCCGCGACCGGATTCCGGTCTACCAGTGGGTCGGCGGCGAGACGCCCGAGGCCATCGCGCGCGCCGCGGCCGAGGAGGTCGACCGCGGCTACGACTGCCTGAAGCTCTCCGCCGTCTCGCAGCTAGACCGCATCGACTCCCCGGCGGCGGTGGCTCGGGTCCGCGAGCGCCTCGAAGCCGTCCGGTCCGAGGTCGGAGCCGACGTGGACATCGTCGTCGACTTCCGCGGGCGCATCACGACCGGGATGGCGAAATGGGTCGCCGACGAACTCGACCCGCTCGACCCGATGTTCTACGAGGAGCCCGTCCTCCCCGAACACGCGCGCTCCCTGCCGCGCATCGAGAACCGGACCAAGGTCCCCCTCGCGACGGGCGAGCGCCTGTACTCCCGCTGGGACTTCGAGCGAACGCTGGAACTCGACGCCATCGACGTGCTTCAGCCCTCCCCGTCCCACGCCGGGGGCATCTCTGAGGTCCGCAAGATAGCCACGGCGGCCGAGTCGAAAGACGTGCTCGTCTCGCTTCACTGCCCGCTGGGGCCGATTTCGTTCGCCTCCTGTCTCCACCTCGACATGGTGCTCCCGAACGCCATCGCGCAGGCGCAGAACCTCGAAATCCACCGCGCCGACGGGAACGACCTCCTCGCGTACCTCGACGACCCCGCCGTCTTCGGCTTCGACGACGGCTTCGTCTCCGCTCCCGACGCCCCCGGCCTCGGCGTGGAGATAGACGAGGAGGCCGTCCGCGAGCACGCGCAGTCCCGCGTCGACTGGCAGAGCCCGATATGGTACCACGAGGACGGGAGCGTCGCCGAGTGGTGAGCCACCGACGCGGCCGATTCGGCGATAGTGAATACTTTTATGGTAAACTCCGTTCTTCGTTGGGCCATGAACGAGCGCGGAGACCCACCGGTGAAGGCGACGACGACGAGCGGGCGCGTGCTGGACGCGCTCTCGAAACTCGGCGACGCCAACCTGACCGAGGTCGAGACGGAGGTCGGCCTCTCGAAGAGTTCGGTGCACAATCACCTCGAAACGCTCCGACAGCTGGGGTTCGTCGTCAAGGAGGACCAGCGGTATCGACGCAGCCTTCGGTTTTTCGAACTCGGCTGTTCGGTCCGGTCCGGGGTCCCCTTCTACCGGGTCGGGAAGCGGGAGGTCGACCGACTCGCGCGGATTTCGGGACTCGCCGCCGGCCTCACCGTCTTCGAGCGCGGACGGGGCGTCTGCATCTACGAGCGGACCGGCCAGAACGTCGAGACCCCGCCCGTGGCCGAAGGCCGGACGGTCCCGCTCTACTGCACGGCCCCGGGGAAGGCGATGCTCGCACAACTCCCGGCGGACGACCGCCGCGATGCCGTCGATGCGGCGTCTCTCGACCGCCACACGGACCAGACGATTACGAGCGCGGCCGCCCTCCGTGAGGAACTCGACACCGCGGAGACGCGCGGCCTCCTGTCGGACCGCGAGGAGTGGCAGACCGATCTCCGCGGTCTCGCCGCTGGCGTCGTCGACCCCGAGAGCGGTCGGGTCGGGTCGATATTCGTGTTGAGCCCCTCGGAGAGCATGTCCGGAAAGCGCTTCCAGCAGGACGTGCCCGGACTCATCATCAGCTCCGCCAACCAGATTCGGAAGGCGCTCCGCGAGTCGGCCTGAGTCGCGGCGCTCCGCGCCTCGCGGTCGCTCGACGCCTCCTTCTGTTCTCTCTTCGCTCGATAGCGGCTTCGCCAGCGAGCGAGTGCGCGTCCCACACGGAGCGTTAGTGGACGACTCGCTCCTCTCCAAATATTGTTCACTATATCCGAACACTCCGCCGACGTGACGACCCGTTACAGACGTCCCTGTGTCCTCCGTGTCCTCGCCGTCGGTCGCAACGTTCGTCTCATGCCACGCACGATGGCGATACGCGAGTACCGGCGACCGCATCATTCGTCCGTCGGACGAGGAGTGACGAACTGACAAACGCACTGGGAATTACGAGCATAGCTCTGTAATATATCGCGCCACGAGTGCGTGACTGAGTTGGTCAAGTGCGCTTCGAATACTACCCGAACGCGGAGGTAACTCACGGACTGCAGACGAGATAGTGACCGCCCGTCTACGTAGCATCTCACAGCGACGCTGGACTTCCGTGTCCGTCAGCCCGCGATATTGCGCAGATGGAACGAATCAGTCTATCTACGGATCTAACGAACCGATAGCCGTGGTCACACAACCGAGCCGTTTGAAACCCGTTGGCGGTGTCGCCACCGAATCGTTAGCCCACAGTGAACGAACCACATGACTATTCCAGCGCCGCGTTCGACGAACCATCGGTCGTGACCCGAACGATGGTCGAATCGGTCTCGCCGACGCTGTTGACGGCCGTGAGTCTGTACTCGTAGTCACTGCCCGAACTCACGCGGGCGTCGGTGTACTGGGTGTAAAACGAGTTTTCCGCGATTTCGTCCGCGACGACCTCGAAATCACCGTCGGTTGGCCGTCGATGGAGTGTGTAACTCTCCGCGCCTCGCGCCTCGGTCCACGACAGTTCGACGCTTGACGACGACTCGTTTGACACCGACAGCGAGGGTGCGGACGGGTCGTTCGGTCCCACGATCGAGTACTCCTGCAGTACGAACGCCGTGCCGTTCTCGCGGGGTCGTTCGAGTGGTATCGACAGGATGCTCTCGTTTTCCCACCGATACGTATCGTGTTTTCGACCATCCATCCCACAGAACGGGCCCTCGTGGAGACAGTAGAGCGTCCAGTCGATCCACCCCGAGGATGCTGTCGCAACCCCGGCGTAGAGTTGCCCGTCGACGACGGTGTACACGTGGAGCGCGTCGTTGTCGTCGAACAGCAAATCCCCGCGGTTTAGCAAGATATCTCCCGCACGCGTCGGGTCGATACCGACCGTCGAAAGGTCGACGCTCGTGTCGTCGATGTACTGTTCGTGCCACTGCCCGTCCGTCGTTCGCCAATAGTGAATATAGTGGCGGTTAGCATCGTCGAAGTCGGTCGTCGAGTCCGTCGAGCGCGACGTGAAGATGTGTGGTTGGTCGTTCGAGTCGAGCGCCTGCGTCCCCTGATTTATCAGCCACGAACGCTCCGGACTGTCGACGACGACGCTCTCGTCGTCCACGCGGATCGGGTCGTCCGCGTTCACGTCACCGATGACCGCACCGTCGTTGTTGTACCACGTGTAGCCACCGTCGTCGCTGTACGCGTAGTGGATGTCGTGATTAGAGCGCCACGTCTCCCACGTCTCGCGCCACGTCCAGGTGACGTGGAGCCGACCGGTGTCGTCGAAGGTCCAGTCGTGATGGTACGCGTTCCGAGACGCGGAACCGTTCCACGGCTCGTACGTCCCCGCACTCGAAAACACCGTTCCGATGCGCGTCCACGAGTTCGACGGTGAGTCGTGGACGTGAAGGTGCGAATCACCGTCGCCGGACGAGCCAATCCGGTACTCGCAGAACAGCGTTCCGCGCTGATCGTTGAAAAACCGAGGGTAGGTAACTGGGCGCTCCGGACCGCTCAGGCCCATGTCAGTAGTCTCTGAGAAATCACCGGTGGAGACGCTCGAAGGCGGGTCTGTCAGGAATCCGGACGACGAGTATCGGTAGTGGAACGGGTCGTCGTGGTGGTCGTACGCGAGATGGAGACGACCGTCGTTGTCGGTCCCGAGTGCCGTGTTTCTGTGCGAATCCTCGTCTGGAACCCGCCAGTCGAACTGGACGCACTGGACCGAGTCAGTCGGTAGATTCCGTCGAGCGAGCGCGAGCGCGCCGTCGCCGTTCCAATACGGTACGTACTGGTAGTCTCCGACGGTGACGACCTTCCGTTGGTCCCACGGCGCGTTGTTGAACGCCCACGCCTCGCCGCTTAGGAGCCTCTCGCGTTTCAATGAGAACATCTTCCCGGCGCTCTCCGTTCCGTTCTGCTCGGCCTGCTTCTCGTTTTGGTCCTCGAACGTCATTGGTACTCCGGTGCATTCGCGTTATGACAACGCACCTGTGAGGTGAATTACAATTTGTGGGCCATCGGTTAAAACATTGTGTCTGTCGAGGCCGTTCCCGTCTTCGAGGACGCGATATCCGCCGCTCAGGTCGCGGTTCGCCACGTAGCACGCCCGCCGGAGTAGCTATCTCCGTCGGCAAATCACCCCACCTAACCAACTCAACCCTCTCTACACTCATACTGAACTTCATTCATATATTATCTCACACACCACAGAATAATCAAATATCCAGTCATCTGACCGATTGCCACAGAATTAATGATAGATATTTCAGCAACCATTCAGGATTGTTCGGCCATCCTGACTACGTGTACGTAATGTTGAGTTCGATGATGTTCGCGACGTTCTGTAATTTCTCCGGGAGCGTTTCTCGGAACCGTTCGTCTTGAAACCGACTTTTCGGGCCCGAGACGCTGATCGCTCCCTCGACCTCGTCGTTATTGTTGATTATCGGGACCGCAACGCACCGGAGGCCTTTGACGCGGGTTTCGTCATCCAGTGCGTAGCCGTCTTCGGCCACCTTGTCGAGGGTCTCGAACAGCTCCGACCGCTCGGTGATGGTGTTTTCCGTGGACGCCGGCATGCCGTGTCGATCGAGGATTTCGTTCGCGCGCTCCCGGGGGAGGTGCGCCAATATCGCGTTTCCGAGGCCGGTGTTGTGGAGGTAGACCGCCTGTCCGATGTACGAGTCCGTTTTAACCGCGTCGGCGCCGTGTGCTCTGTGGAGGTAGATCCCCTTCCCGTGTTCTTCCACGAGGAGGTTCGTCAGTTCTCCCGTCTCCTCGGCTAGCGCGGTCACTTCGTCTTTTGCGATTTCGTAGAGTCGCCGTCTGTGCCGCGCGTGGCCGCCCAAATCGAGCAACTTTAGACCGACACGATAGGTGTTACCCTCCTTGACGATGTACCCGTCCTGTTCGAGCGTGCTCAGGTAGTTGTGTAAGCTGCTCTTCGACAGGTCGAACTCCTGGGTCATCTCCGTGACGGTCGCCTCGTTCTTCTCTTTGAGCACTTCGAGTATCCGGAACGTCGTCCGCGCGGTCTTCACGTGATTCGACTGTTCTCTGTCTGACATACTCTCTCTAACAAGGGGGGCATTGTAAATGTATGTCATCAATGAATGGAAATGATTCACCGATACTGAATCTCGTTCTGAATGACGCGGTGTGAATCCCCGAGAGCGTCGTTCCGAGTCGGAGTGAGAGACGGGCCGGTGGCTTGACGATGGCTTTATGGCGTCTGCCAAGGGAACTGTAGACACATGGCACGAAAGCCAGCCGCGTTACTGCGACGTATCGACGACACCGGTCTGCCGGACCGATACGCGACGAGACCGGACGTCGCACAGGGCGATATCGAACGGGCGCTCTCCGTCGCAATCGACCGCATCGATGAGAATCTCGACGAGTTCTACGACCGATTTCCCGGACCGTCGAGCGAGAATCTCGTTTATAGCCCCACCGACAACATGGACGGCTGGACGACTGCGTTCTGGACGGGACTCTGTTGGCTCGCGTACGAGGTGACGGGAGACCGCACGTTTCGAGACGCCGCCGAAACCCAACTGGCGACGTTCGAGCGGAGGCTAACGGCCGGCGACGTGAAGACCCACGACCTCGGGTTCCTCTATACGCTCTCTGCCATCGCCGGCTATCGGTTGACGGACCTCGAACGGTATCGGTCGGCGGCCCTCACCGCCGCCGACCACCTCGTCGCCCGCTTTTGGGACTCGCCCGGACTCATTCAGGCGTGGGGCGACCCCGAGGAACCCGAGGACTCGTGGGAGCGCGGTCGAATGATCGTCGACTCGATGATGAACCTCCCGCTTTTGTTCTGGGCGAGCGAGGAGACGGGTGACCCCACGTACGCCTCCGTCGCCGAGACGCACGCCCGGACGAACGCACAGCACGTCGTTCGCGACGACGGCTCGACGTTCCACACGTTCAAATGCGACGTCGAAAGCGGGTCGCCGCTCGGCGGCGAAACGGCGCAGGGATACGACGCCGACTCCTGTTGGTCACGCGGCCAGACGTGGGCCGTATACGGGTACGCGCTCGCGGCGGAGTACACCGACGAGGCCGCGTACGCGCAACTGTCAGCAAAGCTGGCGAACTACTACCTCTCGAACGTCGAAGCGGACCACGTCCCACGCTGGGACTTCGATGCGCCCGACGAGCAGAACTACCGTGACACCTCCGCCGCGGCGATCGCCGCCTGTGGACTCGACGAACTCGCCACGCGGCTCCCGCTCGCGGATACCCGCGCCCGGCGCTACGAGAACGCGTCACTCGCAATCCTCCGCAGTCTCACGGAGAATTACACGACCGACGGAAACCGGTCGAACGGATTGCTGACTGACGGCGCTTACGACCCGACCGAGGGAGACTACAACGAGTGTTGCATCTGGGGAGACTACTTCTACGTCGAAGGGCTCGTTCGAGCCACCCAACAGTGGTCCCGCTACTGGTGAGCGGCCCGCCACCCGCCGTTTCACAACGACGAAAACTCCCGGTCGGGACAGGGAAACGCTATTGATGCATGCGATCGACGCACAAACTAGATGAATCCAACGACAGGTAACCCGCTCCAGACACGTCGGGATTTCGAACGAGCGGTGTCCCAACTCGTCGAACCGTTGCTCACGCACGCCAGTCCCGGTAACGCGCGAGTGAGGCCCACGGCGACCGGCGCTCACTTTCCAGCCGTCGCAGCCGAACTGGAAGGATTTGCCCGCCCGCTGTGGGGTGTCGCGCCGTTAGGCGTTCACAGTGACGTCGACTATTGGTCGTTCTTCCGGACCGGGCTGACCAACGGGACGGACCCGTCTCACGAGGAGTACTGGGGAGACGTCGACGACCACTCACAGAAACTCGTCGAGATGGCCGCTATCGGCGTCGGCCTCGCGCTCACACCGGAACACCTCTGGGAACCGCTTTCGGAGCCGGAACGGAACCGACTGGTCAGTTGGTTGAACCAGATCAACGACGCGGAACTCCATGACTGTAACTGGCTGTTCTTCCGCGTGATGGTGAACGTGGGGCTTCGGTCGGTCGGGGCGCGCCACGATTGGGAACAGACGCAGTCCGCGCTCGACCGACTCGAAACGTTCTATCGCGGCGACGGGTGGTACACGGACGGCCCCGACGACGAACACAACCCCGTCGATTACTACGTCCCGTGGGCGATGCACGTGTACGGACTCCTCTACGCCGCCGTTGCTGGCGAGGACGACCCCGAACGGGCGGACCGCTTTCGGGCGCGGGCCGAGAAGTTCGCGACTGCTCACATCCACTGGTTCGACGAGACCGGGCGAGCGCTTCCGTACGGCCGGAGCCTGACCTATCGCTTCGCGCAGGCGTCGTTCTGGGGGACGCTGGCGTTCGCCGGCTTGGACTCGCTCTCGTGGGGCGTCGTCCGCGGACTCTGGGCCCGGAACATCCGCTGGTGGCTCGACCAACCGATATTCACCGACGGCGGGTTGCTGTCGGTCGGATACCGATACCCGTCGCTGAAAGTGTCCGAAACCTACAACTCGCCGAATTCGCCGTACTGGGCGATGAAGGCGTTCCTCCCGCTGGCGCTACATCCGACCCACCCATTCTGGCAGGCCGACGAGGAGCCACTCCCGGACCTCCCGGAGACGACGGCACAGCCCGAAGCCGAGAAAGTCGTGTGCCGCGACGACGACCACCTCTTTGCGCTCTCGCTCACTCGGGACAGCCACCACGGACGAGAGAAATACACGAAATTCGCGTACTCGACGCAGTTCGCCTTCTCCGTTGCTGGTCGGACGCCCGGACCGGGACAGGCGGGACACGACAGCGCCCTCGCGCTCAGCCTCGACGGCGACCAGTTCAAGATTCCCGCGTCGTTCACGCAGACGCGCGTAGACGGGTCGACCCTCGCCGCCCGATGGAACCCGTGGGAGGGCGTCAGCGTCGAGACGTGGCTCGCGCCCGACCTTCCGTGGCACGTGCGCGTCCACCGACTGCAAACGGACCGTGTCGTACACAGCGAAGAAGGCGGGTTCGCCCTGGACAAAACCGGTGACGACACCGCGGCCAACGTTACGCACGACAGTCAGAATGGAACGGCGCTCGCCAGATACCCGAACGGCGTTAGCGGTATCTCCGACGGGTTCGGCGACCGCACGCCGGCCGTCGTGGTCGACGACCCCAACACGAACCTGAACTACGCTCGCACGGTCGTCCCGACGCTGCGAGCGACGCACGAACCGGGGGAACACTGGGTCGCTTCGGCGGTCATGGCTAGCCCCGACGGGAGCGCACCGTGGGAACGGGGGCCGACGCTCGAACGAACTGCAGACGGTGTCGTGGTCGAGACCGCGAACGGCGACCGGCTCCTCGATTGCCGGCCCGACGACTTCTGACACCGTCGAGTCACCGGGCTTAAATTTATTACGCATGGTAGTATTGCATCAATTAGCGATTAAATACTCGCGCTGGAAGCGGTCCGTCTACCGCGTGGTGGCGGTTCTGCGACCGGACGTGGAGAGTGATCAAGGATGACTTACAGAGCAGGCGTGATCGGAACTGGCGGTATCGCAGGTATGGGTATCCTCGGAATGCACGACGAGGAGGTGATCGGCAAAGAGAAAATCGACGCGAGTCACGCCGGCGGGTACGCCGACGCTGACGAGATCGAACTCGTCGCGATTGCGGACGTCGACTCGGAGAAACTCACCACGTTCGGTACCGCGTGGGACATCCCGACCGACCGGCGGTACGACGGCCACGAAGCGATGTTGGCACGGGAAGACCTCGATGTCGTCTCTATCTGTACCCCGTCTTTTCTCCACCACGAACACACCGTCGACGCGGCGAAGTCCGCCGCCGACCCGTCGGTCATCTGGTGCGAGAAACCGATCGCGTCGGAGGTCAGCGCCGCCGAAGAGATGGTCGAGGTGTGCGAGGAAACGGAGACGGAGTTGGTCGTCAACCACTCGTTCCGGTTCACCGACAAGCTCCGGCGACTCCACGACCTCATCCGGGAGCGGGACCTCCTCGGAGACGTGCAATCGGTCAGTACGCAGTACAGGATGGAGTTGATGCGTAACTCCACGCACGTGCTCGACACGCTCGTGTATCTCCTCGACGCACGTGCGGAGCGTGTCAGCGGGTACATCACCGGCGAGAACGAAGCGATCGACTCGCTCGGAACGGCAGGGGACGTAGTCGATGCGGGCGGTGGCGGCCACGTCGTGATGAACGACGGTTCGTTCGTCACCGTCGATTGCACGATTCCGCGGGACATCTCGTCGATGTCTCTGAACTTCATCGGCACCGAGGGGAAACTGTATCTGAACAACGACGACGGCGAGTGGCGCTACTGGTCGCTCGAAGACGGCGAGCACGTCGAACGACAGTTACCGGGCATCGAAGGAACGTGGACGTGGGACGAAGACTACAAGCGGTCGTTTGCGAACGCCGCGAACCACATACAGGACTTACTGAACGGGGACGGACAGAACTACTCACCGGGGGTCGAAGCCGCCCGCTCGCTCGAAATCATCGTCGGGTTCTACATCTCTCATTACACCGGGTCGACGGTCGATATTCCGCTCGCAGAGCCGCTAAAAGACGTCCCGATAAAGTCGTGGTGAGTCACGGACAACCGTCGTTTCGGCACGGGGATACGTGTTCGGCGGGACGACTCAGTCGTCGAGCCACGGAGCGCCCTCCCGCTCGACGAGTCGGTCAGTTCGGCCGATGGCATCGATTCGCTCGATGTCTCGGTCGTCGAGGTCGAGGGACAGCGCGTCAACGTTGTCTCGGAGGTGCGGTTCGCTCGTCGCCTTCGGGATAACGGAGACCGGGTTCTTCGAGAGGAGCCACGCGAGGCTGACCTGTGCCGGACTCACCCCGTGTTTGTCGGCGATTTCGACCACTTCCGGGATATCGAAGACGGTCCCGCGGGCGAGCGGAGAGTACGCGACGTGGTGGTATCCCCGGCTCTCCGCGTGCGCGATGAGGTCGCCCTGTTGGAGGAGTGGATGGGTCTCGACTTGGTGTGCGAACAGCGGCGTCTCCAACTGCTCTATCGCCTCTTCGAGAAGGTCGATATCGAAGTTACAGACACCGACGTGGTTGATGCGTCCCCGGTCGACGAGTTCGTCGAATGCGGGAAGCGTCTCCGCCGAGTCGTAGTTCCCGACCGGCCAGTGGACGTACAGCAGGTCGAGGTATTCGAGGCCGAGGCGGTCGAGCGTGGCCGCCAGTCCCTCGATGACCTCGTCGTACGCGAGCCCGAACTTCTCAGCGTGCACCTTCGACGCCACGAATATCTCCTCGCGGGGGACGTCGGCCGCTTCGATACCGTCGCCGACAGCCGCTTCGTTTCCGTAGTACTGTGCGGTGTCGACGTGTCGATACCCCATCTCCAGCGCCGTCCGAACGCTTTCACGACAGGTTTCCGGGTCCGTGTTTTGCCACGTGCCGAGTCCGAGCTGTGGGAGACTCATACTCACTTGTCTCCGGTACGATTCAAATTTCTTTGGATGGTTCGCATCGAAAGTGGGCGTGGTGTCGACGAGTCGGGTTTGGGTCCGACACGGCGGGCAGTCTTGTCAACAAGGCCAAATTATTTATATGGAGCCAGTAATTTGCTAAACGTTCGCAATGAAAGATCAAGTAGAATCTCTCAACCGACGGAACGTGCTACAAGCGATTGGTGGTCTCGGTGCCGCGACTCTCGCCGGTTGCGTGGGGACTGGGTCCGGTCCGCAGACCGACGCGACGCAGACGACCAACAGCGATTCTTCCGCCGAAGGCACCGCCGACGAGACCGCAACGGAAGCGGCGACGGCCGCACCGATGGCGGACTCGATAGAGTTCTGGGAGATGGCGGGCTCCTACGGCGGACTCATGGACCGCTACGCCCAGGAGACGGGAACGGAGATATCCCACACGAACATGGGGTATTCCGAGATTATCAACAAGATGCAGACGCGGCTCATCTCCGGACAAGGTGCCCCGAGTACCGCGCTCATCGAACAGAAAAAGACGCTGAAAATCGCGTCGACCGGCGGCCTGCGGGACCTGCGGCCGCGAATGGAGGACGCCGGCATTATCGACGAATTCAACGACGGGGTGTTGTCCGCCGTGACCGGGGACGAGGGACAGATTTACTCGGTCCCGGACGACATCGCACCGACCACGCTCTATTACCGTCGAGACGTGTGGGACGAACACGGACTCGCACCGCACGACGAAATCGAGACGTGGGACCAACTCATCGAGGAGGGAAAGAAGCTCCCGGACGACATCTCGCTTCTCTCGCTTCCCGCGTCCGGGTCGAACCTCTACTGGCGGTTCCTGAACCGGATGCAGGGCGGACAGGAGTTCAACGAGAACGGGGAGGTCGTCCTCAACGGTGAGGAGGGCTTGAAGGCGGCCCGGATGATGAAGCGCCTCTCGAACGAGGGCCTCATCGACCGGGGCGCAAACTGGAGCCAACAGTGGTTCTCCGGATTCCAGAACGGGACTATCACCGGCTACGCGACCGGGTCGTGGTTCTACGGGACCATCACCTCCTCGATGCCGGAGACCGAGGGTAAGTGGCGCGGCTTCAAGCTTCCCGCGCTTGAGTCGGGCGGCAACCGGGCGAGCAACCGCGGCGGTTCCGGTCTCGTCATTCCGCAGCAGGCGTCCGAGGAGGAGGCGAATCGAGTGTGGGACTACATTAAGTTCGTCACCGCCACCCCCAAGCAGAACGCGCTCAGTTACAAGAACGAAGGCCAGATGACGGCACACGAGCCGTCGTGGGACCAAAGCGCGTTCTCGAACGCCGAATTCGACTTCTTCGGCGGACAGCAGCTCGCCAACATCTGGATCGACACCGTTCCGGACATCCCCGGATACCGGTTCACCGTCGATTCCCCCATCGTCTCCAGTATCATAAACGAGGAGATGCGAAACATGATCGACGAGGGCGACTCGCCGAAACAGGCCTTAGACCGTGCGGCACAGCGCGTCGCTGACCGAACCGGTCGCGACGTCGCATAGAAGATGAGCTCGGAGTCCATCGTCAAACTGTCTGACCGCCTTCGCTTCCAGCGACAGCGGTTCAAGGAGATGATGCCGACGATTCCCGGGACTGCATACATCTTCCTCGCGCCCTTCTTCATCACGTTCGTCCTGTTCCTGGCGTTCCCGATCTTCTACACGGTCTACCTTTCGTTTTTCACGTATCAGGGCGTGGCGAGTGAGCCGCTGTTCTGGGTCCAGTTCGGAAACGTCTCCCTCGAAATACCGAAAATCGCGAGCCTAGAGTTTGTGGGACTGGCGAACTACCAACGACTTCTTCGTGATAGTGTGTTCCATCAGTCGATGTTCAACACTATCTACGTCTTCGCAATCGAACTCCCGCTGATGGTCGGGCTCGCGCTCGGGCTCGCCGTGGTACTTAACGCGGGGTTCACTCGGTTCAAGGGCATCTTCCGGAGTCTGATGCTCCTCCCGGTCTCGGCAAACACCGTCGCGTACTCGGTCGTGTTCGTCGTCATCGTCGCCGAGGGCGGACTGCTCGACTTCATCTTCCAACTGTTCGGCATCGCGCCGCTGAACTGGCTCGGAAACGGGTTCTGGTCCCGGAATCTGATGGCGTTCATGGTCGTCTGGCGCTGGACCGGATACAACATGATAATCATCTTGGCCGGGCTCCAGACGATCTCCGAGTCGCTGTACGAGGCCGCGGAAATCGACGGTGCGTCGCGCTTCCAAAAGTTCCGGTACATCACCATCCCACAGCTCAAACCGGTGTTGCTGTTCGTTCTCGTGACGACGACCATCGGGAGCTTCAAGAAGTTCTCGGAGCCGACGATTCTCATCGGCGCGGGCGCGCCGGTAAAAGAGACCCGAACGGTCGTCTACTACATCTACGAGGTCGCCTTCCAGAACCTTCAACTCGGGTACGGAAGCGCGCTGACCGTCGTTCTCGTTGGAATCGTCATGTCGCTGTCGGTAATCCAACTCAAGTGGAGCTAACCATGCACGAAAAATCGAAAACCGAGGCGTTGTGGCGATTCGGCGGCTACGGGTTCCTCATCGCGGCCGCGCTGTTCATGATCGTCCCGATATACTGGATCGTTATCGCATCTACTCTGCCTCAGTCGGCGATTCTGTCGAGCAGCGGCGCGCTTCCGCAGCTCCTCCCCGGCGGGCACTTCGTGGAGAACTTTCAGGCGCTGCAGTCGCGTCAGTACGTCAACTTCATGAGCAGTGTCTGGAACAGCATCTTCATCGCAATCGTCTACACGGTCCTCGCGTTGATTCTGTGTTCGATGGCCGGCTTCGCGTTCGCCAAGTACGAGTTCCGATTCAAGAAGTCGATCTTCGCCGGCATTCTGGCGACGCTTATCATCCCGGTCAATCTGTTGGTTATCCCTCTGTTCCTCGTCATGTCGACGGCGAACATGACCAACACGTACGCCGCGGTCATCCTGCCGTGGGCCGCGTACCCGGTTGGGATCTTCTTCATGCGTCAGTCGATGCAAGCGATCCCCGACGCGCTGTTGGAGTCCGCCCGGATGGACGGCGCCTCGGAGTTCCAACTGTTCTACCGCGTTGCGATACCGTCGATGAGGTCGTCGATGGCGGCGCTCGCTGTCATCCTCTTTCTCTTCCAGTGGAACATGTTCCTCTGGCCGCTGGTCGTTCTCGACACGGATAAGTTCACAATTCCGGTAGCGATTACCAAAATCATGGGACAGCAGGTCGTCGCGTTCGACCAACTGATGGTCGCATCGGCGGTCGCAATACTCCCGATGTTCGTGGTGTTCCTCGCGCTTCAGAAGTACTTCGTGCGAGGCATCCTCTCGGGAGCCGTAAAGGAGTAATTCAACATGACACAGATTGACATCGAAGGACTCGTCAAAACGTACGAAGCGAGCGAAGACCACGACGTCGAGGGTAACGAAATCGTCGCCGTCGACCACGTCGACCTCCAGGTTCGAGACGAGGAGTTCCTCGTTCTCGTCGGGCCGTCGGGGTGCGGAAAGACGACCTTGCTCCGCTGTATCGCGGGTCTCGAAAGCATCACCGACGGGGACCTCCGCTTCAACGGCGACCAGGTGAACCACCTGCGAGCGAGCGAACGGGACGTCGCGATGGTGTTCCAGAACTACGCGCTGTACCCGCACATGACCGTCAGGGAGAACCTCGGATTCGGTCTGAAGCTGTCGACGAAACTCCCATCGGACGATATCGACAGGCAAGTCGTCAGCATCGCCGAGCTAATGGGAATCGAGGACCTGCTCCCGAAGAAACCCGGCGAACTCTCGGGCGGGCAACAGCAGCGAGTCGCGCTCGGCAGAGCGATCGTCCGAGAGCCGGAGGTGTTCCTGATGGACGAACCGCTGTCCAATCTCGACGCGAAGCTTCGCTCCGAGATGCGAACGGAGATTCAGGAACTCCAAAACGAACTCGGCGTGACGACCGTCTACGTCACCCACGACCAAACCGAGGCGATGGCGATGGGCGACCGAATCGCCGTCGTGAACGACGGGCGACTCCAACAGGTCGGTGTCCCGGAGGAGCTCTACCGGAATCCGACGAACGAGTTCGTCGCGGACTTCATCGGAAGCCCGAGCATCAACCTCATCACCATGGACGTCGAAGGCAACCGTCTCGTCTCCGAGTTCGGCTTCGAGTACGAGTTCTCCGACTATCGGGTCGACGACGTCGCTACGGTGCGGCTCGGAATTCGACCCGAAGACCTCGAAATCGACAGAGGCGGATCCGACGTCGAGATATCCGTCGTCGAAAAGATGGGGAACGAGAACTTCATCTACGGGAAACTCGGCGACAAAGAGATCGTCGCCCGAACCGACGCGTCGGTTCGCCCCGAAACCGGCGACCGCGTCGGAATCAGCTTCCGAGACGAGGCGGCCTACCTCTTCGACGCGGAGTCCGGATCGGCGCTCAAGACGAAAACAGACACCCTCAACGCCCCACAGACGCAGTTGTGACGCAGTTCCCCGCGTGAACGCGCGAGGAACACCCACGTCGGTCGAACAGGTGAACGGCGGCCGTGCCGACAAACCGCTACCAGAGCACCGCCACCACGCGAGACCGCACGCACCTGTTGGCTCTCTCCGCACAGCTCGCGTCGTCATCTCAGGCACACCGACGTCGCCGACGGCAAGTCTAGCAACGCCTCGCGCGCTAACGGCCGATTCTCCCCACGCTGGGCGGGAGACGAGGACTTGCCGCCGAAATCCGCCCCACCAACAAAAACAATAAATAGTGAGGGTTGGTATCGTTAATCACGGTGACAGAAACCATGTGGATACGGACAGGCTTGACTATCCGTGACGATGAGCACAGTGATACACGCGACCGCCGGCCGAGGAGAGGCCGATGAGTCGGGACGACACCTCCGACAGTTCCGACGGCGACGACTCCTCGTCGACTAAGTCGGCGGTGACGCGACGGCGACTCATGCAGGTGACCGGCGGGTCGCTCCTCGGCGGTGCGTTGTTCGGTCACGAGACGTCCACGGCCCGCGCAGAACCGTACGATGGGGTCGATCCGACGCCCGGGAACATTAATTGGAGCACGTATATCGAGACACCCGGCGTCGTCGGCGAGTACACCGAACCGCCGCACGTCGCGACGACGATGCCCTACGGGTCGCTGTCCGCGGCGCGAGCCGCCGAGCGCGACCGCGACTTCCTGACCGACCAATGGCTCGAATCGCAGTACGTCACATCGCTCGACGGCCCGTGGCAGTTCGACTTCGCCACCGACCTCGGTGGTGCGACGACGGACACGTCGAACTACGCGAACTGGGACACCGTCTACGTTCCCCACACATGGAACACGGACGGGTACGGCGATCTGGGATTCTACAATCAGGCGGTCGGTTTCTCGCCGAACGACCCGCCGAACGTCCCGAGTACCGACAACAGCGTCGGGACGTACAAACGGGAGTTCACCGTTCCGGACGGCTGGACCCAAGGTCGGCAAACGTATCTCAACGTCGGCGGTGCGAAAGCCGGGTACTTCGTCTGGGTCAACGACGCGTACGTTGGCTACAAGCAGGGGTCGATGACGCCCGGAGAGTTCAACGTCACCGACGTCGTCACCGAGGGCTCGACGAACACCGTCACAATTCAGGTCGTCCGCTGGACCGACGGGACGTATCTCGAACAACAACATATGTGGCGGTTAGCCGGCATCTTCCGGGACGTGCTTCTGTACTCGAAACCCGACGTACACGTCCAGGACTTCGATGCGGTCGCGGACCTCGATTCGGCCTACACGGACGGAACGCTGGAAGTCGACGCCGCCCTCGCCAACCACACGAGCAGTCAGCAGTCCGCGACCGTGCAAGCGACCCTGTACGACCCCGCCGGAATCGAAGTCGGGACGACTAATCGGAGCGTCACCATCGACGCCGGCGACACCGTTACGATGTCGGACGGCGTGGTCACCGACCACTCGACGGAGAACAACGGTGGCACCGTCATCGGCGACCCGTCCTACGTGAGTGGGTCCAGCGGACGGGCGCTCGATTTCGACGGGAGCGACGACTGGGTCGACGTCGGGTCCCACCCGAGCCTCGACCTCTCGGACGCGTTGACGCTGGAAGCCGTCGTCTACGGCGAGTCGCTCACCGGCGAACAGCCGATGATTGTCAAGGGAGACACGTCCTACGGACTGAAGATGAGCGGCGGCGACCTCCAGTTCTTCGTCTACGACGGAAGTTGGAACACGGTCACTGTCGCGCCGCCGAGTGGCTGGTCCGGAAGTTGGCACACGGTGACCGGCATCTACGACGGCTCGTCGCTTCGCCTGTACGTCGACGGCACCGAAATCGGCTCGACTTCGTTCTCGGGGGCGGTCTCGACGAACGGTTACCGCCTCGGTATCGGCCACAACGCCGAGGCTCGGAGCCGCTACTTTGGTGGCTGCCTCGACTCGGTACGCGTGTACGACCGCGCGCTCTCGTCGTCGGAAGTGAACGCCTCCCGAACCGGCCCCGACAGTTCGACGCGACTGTGGCTCGACTTCGAACAGACGGGCCCGCCGCTGTCGATGTCGGTCTCCAACGTCGACGCGTGGACCGCTGAGACGCCCGCCCTGTACACGCTCGGCATCGAACTCATCCCGAGCGGGGCTTCCTCGGCTACCGAAGCGATGGTGGAGAAAATCGGCTTCCGAACCATCGAGGTCGTTTCGACCTCCGACGGAGCGGCGGAGAAAATCACCGTCAACGGCGAGGCGGTGACGCTCGCCGGGACGAACCGTCACGACTACAGCCTCGACCACGGGCGACACGTGCCGACCGAGCGGATGCGAAAGGAGATCGAACTCGCGAAGCGGAACAACGCCAACGCGATCCGCTGTTCGCACTACCCCAACCGCCCCGACTTCTACCGACTGTGCGACGAGTACGGAATCTATCTGCAAGACGAGCTCAACGCCGAGGCCCACGGCAACCAGTCGCTCGTCAACGACTTCCCCTCGTACGACCCGTCCTTCCTCGACCGGTTCAAGCGGATGGTCGTGCGCGATAAGAACTTCGCCTCGATAACCGTCTGGTCGACCGGAAACGAGGCCGGTCTGGGGGAGGCGCATCGAAAGATGGCCGACTGGGTGCGCAGCGCGGACCCGACTCGGCTCGTCGGCCATCAGGATAACGCCGGGGGCTACGGGAGCGGTTTCGGTGGTACCGCTTCCTTCGCGGATATCAACGGCATCCGGTACCCCTTCCCAGGCACCATCGAGAGCATGGCGGGCGACTCCAGCGTGACGAAACCGGTGGTCATGGGCGAATATCAGATTATGTCCGGCAACGGCGGGGGACTCCTGACCGACTTCTACGACGTCATCCACGCCCACGAGCAGTTACAGGGCGGCTATATCTGGATGTGGAATCAACACCAACTCAACGCGACGGAGGACCCGCTCGACGGGAATCTGTTGAGCGAGGACCACAGACGCGCGGCTATCGACGACCGCTCCATCGCGGGCCACACCGCGCTGGTTAACGGCTCGCCGAACGAGGTGTCCGGCGAGAGCGGGTCGGCGCTCGAACTCGACGGGACCGCCGACTGGGTCGACGCCAACCACGACGACAGAATCGACATTACGGGCGAACTGACCGTCGAAGCGGTCGTCTACGGCGACGGTGGACTCGCCGGTGAACAGCCGTTCGTCGTCAAGGGCGACACCCAGTACGGACTGAAGATGAGCGACGGCGACCTGCAGTTTTTCGTCTCCGACGGCTCGAATCAGCAGACTGCGAGCGCCGCTCCCCCGAGCGGCTGGGACGGGAGCTGGCACACGCTCTCGGGCGTCTACGACGGGTCGGCCGTCCGGCTGTACGTCGATGGGGCCGAAATCGCGTCCACGCCCTTCTCGGGGGCGATAAACAGCAACCGATACCGGGTCGGAATCGGTCACAACACCGAGACGGCGGAGCGCTATGCGAACGTTCGGGTCGATTCCGTTCGCATCTTCGAGCGGGCGCTCTCGTCGAGCGAGGTTGGCTCGCTTTCCTCGCCGGACGACTCCTGTCGCCTCTGGCTCGACTTCGAACTCAAAGAGCACCACTGGGGCGACCCGCCCCAGCCGACGGCGACGGTAATCGACCACCGGCACACGATGCCCCAACTCGACGTGATGAAGAAGGCCCAGCAGTTCGTTCGCTTCGAGGCGAACGACCTGCCGAACGGCGACGTCGACGTCACGAACGTCTACGACTTCACGAACACGAGTCAGTTCGACTTCGACTGGGAACTCAAAGAGGACGACACGGTCATCCAGAGCGGGACGTTGAACCCGAGCATCGCTCCCGGCGAGACGCAGACGGTCAGCCTCGGGTACTCACAACCGTCGCTACAGGCCGGCTCCGAGTACTTCTTGGACATCAGCGTGACGCTCGCGTCTGACACGTCGTGGGCCGACGCCGGCTACGAAATCGCGTTCGAACAGTTCGTCGCCCCGTGGGACGCCCCGGACGCCCCGCAGGCGAGCCTCTCGGATATGAGCGGCGTCGGCTACTCGACGAGCGGGTCGGAAGTCACCGTCTCCGGGTCGGACTTCACGTACGTCTTCGATACGAGCGCCGGGCAGTTCACGTCGTTCCAGCGTCACGGAGAGGAACTGCTGAACGCCGGCCCGCAACTCAGCGCGTGGCGCGAACCGGTCCACAACGAGTCCGCCGGGTGGGGCGGAGCCGAGGCCGACGAGTGGACGTCGGCGGGGCTAGACGCGCTGACGGCGACGGTTGACGCTAGTAGCGTCTCACAGCCGGATTCGTCGTCGGTCCGCATCGAAGTCGAAACGACCGACTCCGCGAGCGGTCACAGCGAGGCTTTCACCACCGGCTACACCTACGACGTCCTCGGCAGCGGCGACGTGGTCGTGCAGGTCGAAGTGACGCCCAACACGGACATGCAGAACGCCATCACCGAGTACCTGCCGAAGTACGGCCTCCAACTCCGGATGCCGGCGGACTTCGATACCTTCGAGTGGTTCGGTCGCGGCCCCGGGGAGACCTATCCGGACCGGAAATGGAACGAGCGTATCGGGCGGTACAGCGGGTCCGTCTCCGACCAGTTCGTCGGGTACGTCCCTCCGGGCGACTACGGCAACAAGTGCGACACGCGCTACGCCGCGTTGACCAACGACAGCGGCGTCGGCCTGTTGGTCCACGGCTTGCCGTCGACGGAGACGATGAACGCCAGCGTCCAAGCGTTCACCAACATGAGTGACGCCGAACGCGTCAGCGACCTCCAGTTCGCCGACGGCATCGTCTTCAACGTCGACTACGCCGTCAGCGGCGTCGGTGGGATGCCCCGGAACACGCTTTCTGCGTACAGCGTCGACCCCATCAGTGAGCAGTTCACCTACGCGTTCCGCCCGTTCGACGCAAGCAGCGACGACCCGCTCTCGCTGAGTCGGCGTGACCTCCCGTAC
Organism: Haloferax sp. KTX1; assembly: GCF_902410085.1. NCBI lineage: Archaea > Methanobacteriati > Methanobacteriota > Halobacteria > Halobacteriales > Haloferacaceae > Haloferax > Haloferax sp. KTX1. Next base: position 251,416 of record NZ_CABPRH010000005.1, read on the forward strand.
GCCGGTCAATCGGGTTCGGGCCCCATCACCGAGGGGACGTACTACGTCGAGAACGTCAACAGCGGAAAGGCGATGGACATCGCGAACAGTTCGACGGCCGACGGTGGGAACGTCCAGCAGTACGGTTACTGGGGCGGTTCGAACCAGCAGTGGGACGCTGTCCGAAACGGGGACGGTACCTACCGCTTCGAGAACGTCAACAGCGGAAAGGTGCTGTCGGTCGATACCGGGTCGACCAGTGAGGGGGCGACACTCGTCCAGTGGACGTGGAACGGAAACGACGAACAGCGATGGACCGTCATCGAAAACAGCGACGGCACGTACCGCCTGGAGAACGTCAACTCGGGATACGTCGCCGACGTGAACGCCGCTTCGACCGGCAACGGCGCCGACGTCATCCAGTGGGGATGGGGCGGCGGCGACAACCAGAAGTGGACGTTCAACGCGCCGTAACGGCGAACCGGCGTCCGGTCGGTGCCTCGTCGGGGCACGGTCCGGCCAGTATCCCCCCCGACGTTCGAGAACACACCGGGCGAGAGCCGCGTTGGTGAGTGGTCCCGTGCCGACTCACTCGGACGCGAGTCCGACGCCTCCGGTGGACCCGTCGAGCACCGCGATATCGAACGCGCCGACGGTCGACTCACCGAGCAGGAACTCGGCGGAGTCGGGGACGGTCAACGTCACCGGGTCGCTCGTGAAATTAAGCGCCCACGTGTAGCCGTCGCGCTCCATCACGCGCACGCCGTCCGGGAATCGCTCAGTGTACTCGACGCCGGCGGCGTCCAGTAACTCCGTCACGAGCGCGTCGGCGAGGTCGTCCCCCGGCCAGCAACCGCAGTACGTCACGGTCCCGTTTCCGGCGTCGTTCCGCACGATTGCGGCGTTTCCGGCCGCTTCGCCCGTCCGGTACTCTCCCCGGGGCACCCCGTCTTCGGGAGCGAGCCACGAGGCCCACGTTCGGAACTCGTACGTTGCACCGTCGTAGGAGAGCCGCGTCTCGATGTGGTCGGGAAGCGTTTCGTGACGCGCTACCCGCGCGCCGGCGAGGGAGGTGAGCGGTCCCGGCGCGAGCGACTCGTGAAGCTGGTTGTACGGGTCTTTCTCCCCCGTCCGGGCACCGAGGAGGAGACTGCCGCCCGAATCGACGTAGTCGGTCAGGGCGGTCGACAGCTCGTCGCCGACGAGATACAACGTCGGCGCGACGACCGCGTCGTACCGTTCGAGGCTCGCGTCCGGCGAGACGATGTCGACCTGCACGCCGCGGGCGCGAAGCGCATCGTAGTACGTTCGTAAGTGGTTCCAGTAGTCCCAGTCGGGCGAGAGCGGTTGCGAACGCGTCGCCCACAGGCTCTCGTAGTCGTGGACGAGAGCGACCGACGCATCGACCGAGTCCAACTCGAACAGCTCGTCGGCGGCGGTCGACGCTTCGCGGTACCCGCGGTCCGGGGAGCCGTCCTGCCGTCGAAGCCCGGCGTGGTACTGTTCTTGCCCCTGACGGCAGCGACGCCAGCGGAAGTAGACGACGGCGTCCGCCCCGTGAGCGACGGCGTGGTGGGCCCACAGACGCATCGCCCCGTCGGCCGGCTGCGGCGACTGCGGCGGCCAGTTGATGTCCCCGGGCTGTTGCTCCATCACCCAGAACGGCTTTCCTTTCGCGCCGCGCTGGAGGTCGTGGTTCATGCTCACTTGGTCGGGATTCCCGGCTCGTAGTTCGTCGACTGTCGGCGTGTCCGGCTGTCGGTCCTGTACGAACCCCGTCGGATAGGAGTCCCACGAGAGGAAATCGAGGTCGTCGGCGAGGCGAAAGGCGTCGAGTGAAAAGCCGCCCATGAAGTTGTGCGTGACGAACCACCCGTCGTTCGCTTCGCGGATGAGGTCCGCGTGCAGGCGGTTGTACTCGGCCACGCTGTCGTTACTAAACCGCTCGTAGGCGAGTACCCGCGAGGGGTGGTTGGCGGCCGGTGTCGGTTTTGGGGGGTCGACGCTCTCGAAGTCGTCGTACTGCTGGCTCCAAAACGTCGTTCCCCACGCGTCGTTGAGGTCGGCAACGGTCTCATAGCGGTCGGCGAGCCATTCGCTAAACGCCTCGCTACAGTCCTCGCAGTAGCAGGTAACCGTCTCGTGGCAGCCGAATTCGTTGTCGGTCTGCCACCCGGCGACGTGGGGGTTGTCGGCGTATCGTTCGGTCATCACGCCGACGATGCGTTCGGTCTCGGAACGGTAGGTGGGCGAGTTGAAACAGGTAAACCGACGGCTCCCCCACTCGCGCGGCGTGCCGTCCCTGTCTCGCTGTCGAACGTCGGGATGTTCGTCGACCAGCCATTTCGGCGGCGTCGCTGTCGGCGTGCACAGGACCGCTTTCATCCCGAACTCCCCGATGAGTTCGACGGCCTCGTCTAACCACGCGAAATCGAACGTCCCTCGCTCCGGTTCGATTCGTCCCCACGCGAACTCCCCCATTCGAACGTATTCAATCCCGGCTTCGGCCATCTGACTGATATCGGTCTCCCACCGCTCTCGCGACCAGTGCTCCGGGAAATAGCAGACACCAACTGTCATACCCATTAGTCAAAGTGGTGAGGTATAGTTCTTTCCGGTGTCTGGGCACTGGCTGATACCCACCCGTCGAGTCCTGCGCACCCACTCGCCGTCACAAATTTCGGCCCCATCGCCCGTACTTATGTACCACTGTGAGAGACAGTCGTGCGAACACATGCACGGCTCAACTGTCGGTCCGAACGCCCTCGACACCGAACGCGAGACCCGGTCGCAAACCGCCGAGGGGCGTCGATGACTGCCGAACTCGTCACGTTCGGCGAGACGATGATTCGGCTGAGCCCGCCGGAGGGCGAGCGAATCGAGACCGCCCAGTCCCTCGAATTCCGGACCGCCGGTGCGGAAAGCAACGTCGCGGTCGCCGCCTCCCGCCTCGGCTGCTCCGCCGCGTGGCTCTCGAAGCTTCCAGACTCGCCGCTCGGTCGGCGCGTCACCGCGGAACTCCGGACACACGGCGTCGAGCCGTACGTACGCTGGGACGACGACGCTCGCCACGGAGCGTACTACATCGAACAGGGGCGCTCGCCGCGTCCGACGAACGTCATCTACGACCGCGCCGACGCGGCAGTCACGACCGCGCGACCGGACGAACTCGCCGTCGAAGCCGTGGAGGACGCGGCGGTGTTCTACACGAGCGGCATCACGCCGGCGCTCTCCGAGACGCTTCGGGAGACGACCGGCGAGCTTCTGCAGACGGCGACCGAGGCGGGGACGACGACCGCGTTCGACCTCAACTACCGGTCGAAGCTCTGGTCGCCGTCCGACGCGCGGGACGTGTGCGAATCGCTCTTCCCCGAGGTCGACGTCCTCGTCGCCGCGGAGCGAGACATCCGCACTGTTCTGGGACTCGACGGCGACGCGCCGACGCTCGCATCGGAGTTGGCCGACGACTTCGGTTTCGAGACGGTCGTGGTCACGCGCGGGGAAGACGGCGCGCTCGCACGACACGACGGAACGGTGTACGAGCAACCGGTCTTCGAGACGGACACGGTCGACGCCATCGGGACCGGCGACGCGTTCGTCGGAGCGTTCCTGTCGCGGCTCATCGCGGGCGAATCAGTCGAGACCGCGCTCGCCTACGGTGCGGCGACCGCCGCGCTCAAACGGACGATTCACGGCGACCTCGCGGTCGTGACGCCTGACGAAGTCGAACGCGTCCTCCGCGGGGGCGACGCCGGAATCGACCGATAACTCCTTCCTTCGCCGAGCGTTCCGGATTCGCCGCGCGAACCGCGCCGAGACAGTCAGCTCCGAACTTCCGAGCGGTGGGGTGCGTCAGTCGCGGCGTGCGTTTTCGACCGCTTCGACGAAGGAACGCGCGTTGTTCTCGATGGTCGCGAAGTCACCGCACGAGACGGCGTCGTTGTCTACGATTGCGCTTCCGACCCCGACGGCGGTCGCTCCGGCGTCGAAGAACTCGCCGACGGTATCGAGGTCCACGCCACCCGTCGGAACCGTCGGAATGTGTCCGAGCGGCCCGCCCAGTGCCGAGACGAACTCGGGGCCGAGCGTTCCGGCCGGGAACACCTTCACCATCTCGGCACCGGCCTCGTAGGCGTCGACCGCCTCGGTCGGTGTCGCGATACCGACGATCGAAGGGGCACCGTATCTGTTACCGGTCCGGATGACCCCCTCGTCGAACGTCGGCGTGACCAGGTACTCCGCACCCGCGAGCAGCGCCGCGCGGGCGGTTTCGCCGTCGAGGACGGTCCCTGCGCCGATGGTGATCTCTTCCGCCGTGAACGACGCGGACACGTCGCGGAGCATGTCGAGGACGCCGTCCGTGTTCGCGGTGATCTCGACGGTCGAGACGCCGCCGCGCGCGAGCGCTTCGACGGTTTCGATCGCCGTGTCGGCGTCGGTTCCACGGATGATGGCGATGAGGCCGGTCTCCCGGATGCGGCGTGCTGGGTGTTGGCTCATACTGGCTACTCTCGGACGAGGGGTTTAAACGCGGTGGTCGGCCCGTCCAGAGATACCGTCTCGCCCCGTCGCCGACGCTCAGTCGAGCGTGACCACACGTCCGGACTCGCCTGCCTCGTAGACGGCCTCGATGAGTCGCATATCGAGGACGCCGTGTTCGCCGTCGGGACCGATCGGCGCGTCGGTCAAGATGCGGTCTGCGGCGTAGTCGAACAACTCGGTCATCTGATTGACCTGCGGCGTGTCGAGCGTGACCGAAACGTCGCCGCGCGTCACTCGAATCTCGGTTTCCATGTGGTAGGCCGGTTCGACGAGAATCTCGCCGTTGGTCCCGACGACGCGGAGGCTGGTCGTCGCTTGGGCGTTTTGGCTGGCGGTCGCGGCCAAGTACGTTCCGTCGTCGAACTCCACCATGAACGAGGTGTGCTCGTCGGGCACCCGTTCGAACGCGTCGTGAGCGGATTGCATGAACGCCTGCGCGGCAACCGGGTCGGAATCGAGCAGGAACCGGCAGGTGTTGAGCGGATAGATGCCGATGTCCGTGACGGTCGCCCCCGGTCCCGCCAGTTCGGGGTCGAGCCGCCATTGGTTCGGGTCGGAACTCAGTTCGAGCATCGCTTGCGAGTTCGTCCCGATCGCGTGGACCGGGTCGCCGATGACGCCGTCTCGAATCAGCTTTCGCGCGCGTCGAATCGCGGGTTCGGTGTGCATCCGGTAGCCGACGATAAGCGGAACGCCCGCCTCGTCACACGCATCGACCATCTTCTGCCCGCGTTCGCTACTCGCTTCGATCGGCTTCTCGCAGAGGACTGCCTTGCCCAACTCGGCGGCCGTGCGCGCGTACGGGAGATGAAGCGCGTTGGGCGAGCAGATGTATACCGCGTCGTAGGCGTCGGCGGCTTCGCCGGCGTGGAACTCGTCGTACGAGAGACCGTGTGTCGCCGTTTCGACGCCGGCCGCGACCCGCTTTGCTTTCTCCGAGGTGCTACTGACGGCGACGGTCGTCTCGCACAACTCGGACGCGTCGATCGCCGGAATCGCTTGGTCGACGGTCCACCACCCGAGCCCGATGACTGCGATGCGGACCGTCCCGTCGGAAACCCGCTGCCAGTTACGGCGCTCGAAATCGTCGAGGAACGCTTCTAACGACATACGAGTCCCACAAGATGGACGAGCGGTATAATATCGAGGGTTCGGGAGCCGTCAGCGAGGTCACGGTCCGAGAGAAAGACTTTTTCGAGGTACACCCCAACGTACGCGTAACGAACCATGAGCAAGATTTCGGAGTATGAGCTGTTCGAGGTGCCGCCGCGATGGCTGTTTCTCAAGCTGGAGACGACCGACGGCGTCGTCGGCTGGGGTGAACCAGTCGTAGAGGGGCGCGCTCACAGCGTCAGGGCCGCCGTCGAGGAACTAATGGACAACTACATCCTTGGAACGGACCCTGCGGCGATAGAAGACCACTGGCAAGCGATGTACCGGGGCGGCTTCTATCGCGGCGGTCCGGTGTTGATGAGCGCGATTGCGGGCATCGACCAGGCGCTGTGGGACATCAAAGGGAAACGCTTCGGAGCCCCGGTTCACGAACTGCTCGGCGGTGCGACGCGGGACCGGATGCGCGTCTATCAGTGGATCGGTGGGGACCGCCCCTCGGAGGTCGCCGAACAGGCCGAACTGAAAGTCGAGGCGGGGCTGACCGCCGTGAAGATGAACGCCACGGCGGAGCTTGAACGGATTGACACGCCCGCGTCGGTCCAAGCGGCGGTCAATCGACTCGAAGAGGTCAGGGAGGCCGTTGGCCCCGAAATCGACATCGGCGTCGACTTCCACGGGCGCGTCTCGAAGCCCATGGCGAAGCGACTGGCGAAGGCGCTCGAACCGTACGAGCCGATGTTCATCGAAGAGCCCGTCCTCCCCGAACACAACGACGTGCTCCCGGAAATCGCACAGCACACGACGATTCCCATCGCGACGGGCGAGCGAATGTACTCGCGCTGGGATTTCAAGCAGGTGTTCGAGAACGGCGCGGTCGATCTGATTCAGCCGGACCTCAGCCACGCGGGTGGCATTACCGAAGTCAAGAAGATCGCAGCGATGGCCGAGGCGTACGACGTCGCGCTCGCCCCGCACTGTCCGCTCGGGCCGATTGCGCTCGCCTCGTGTCTCCAAGTGGACACCTGTTCCCCCAACGCGCTCATCCAAGAACAGAGCCTCAACATCCACTACAACCAGCGGAACGACGTGCTCGACTATCTCGAAGACAAGAGCGCGTTCGAGTACGAAGACGGCTACGTCGCGGTTCCCGACGAACCCGGGCTCGGAATACAGATGGACGAACAGTACATCCGAAAGCAGGCCGAACGCCCGGTCAACTGGCACAACCCCGTGTGGCGTCACGAAGACGGCAGCGTCGCCGAGTGGTGACCGGCCGCCGCGAATCGTTCACTAACCGTTAACAACTTATTTGTACGTCCGTCGAGTGTCGGAGGGTATGCCCACCGCAGACGACTACGGAATCAAGGCGACGATGACGAGCCATCGAATCCTCGATACGATACGGAGTCGTGACCGGCCGACGTTGACGGAGATCGCTCGGGCACTCGACCTCTCGAAACCGGCGGTCCACAAGCACCTCGCGACGCTCGAAACACTCGGCTACGTCATGCGACGTGACGAGGGGTACGAAATCGGACTCGAACTCGTGAGTTTCGGCGTCTACGCGAGGCGACGACAGCGGATATACGAGGTCGCGCGGTCACAGGTGGTCGAACTGGCCAACACCATGCGAGAGCAGGTCTGTCTGGTCGTTCCGGGACAGGGTAGTGAGTGGAACTGCTTCTACATGTTCACGGCCGTGCCGGCGGATTTAGACACCCCGGACCAGGAAGGAGAGATACGACCATTGCACGCGACGGCGGCCGGGAAGGTAATTCTCGCCAATATGGACAAAGACGAGGTCGCGGAGTTTCTCGACCACGACTCGCTCTCCTCGGAGACTGCGAATACGATCACCGAGCGCAACGAACTGAAGTCCAAACTCCAAGCGATTCGCGACCAAGGAGTCGCATACGACAGACAGGAGCAATCGGATGACTATCGGGGCGTCGCCGCACCGGTCCTCGACGACGATGGTCGCCCGCTGGGCGCAATCGAAGTCCTCGGCCCTCCCCCGAGAATGAGTGGAAAGCGTCTCGAAGAGGACACCGTCGGCTTGGTCGTCAGCGGAGCGAAGAACGTAGAGAATAAACTCTCGATCGACTGACTGGGTTTCCTATTAGTTAACAGCCCCGGCGTGAGAGGTAGAAATACGGATACGGAAACTCGGATGTATGTTCATGACGTTTGTGATGGTCAAGATGGTGGATAGATAGTTTCGTCGTAGTCCGAGAGGGTGTTTTCTAACCGTGAACAATACTGAACGATTCGTATATTTGGTTCTGTGGGTTGCTCGGTGGCAGAACAGCGACCCGATTACGATCCTAGGACTGTAAACTACCATATCGCGAATTCAATATCGAACTCGTGACTCGGGCGGGTAATCTCGACAGGTCGTTTGATGGTTTGTATTGTAGGCTCTATACAATTTTCCATCCCCACGCGTGACTATCAGCTTACGGTTGTAGAACTGGCTGACTCGCATGTGGCGAGTGTGAGACCGCGTTTCGATGAGCTTTCGCTCGACGGACCGAGCGTGCCGACCACTCCAAATCGAGAGTTAGCGGCCGACCAGCGCATTATCTCGGAAAATCACCTCGTTTGAGAAGTCGTGTTTCTCCGGGAATCGGTGAGAACTGGAGCAGTCTACCGGTTCCCTCCCGTCAAAACGATTCACCGTCAAACGTCAGTTCCACGCCGTGTGTAATTGTATATATACTGCAATATATTGGCGTGAAAACGTGCCGATCTCCCCGGTATTGACGATATATGTTCACCGTGTGTGTTCAATGGGTGTATTCATTAATTAACACAATGGGTTGAGTCTCATAGTGAACACAATGGTGGTATGTACAGAAGATTCAAGGTGGGCGTTCTTCATGAGACAGTATGCTCACGTACTCGACCTACAGCGAGGCGGGCGGGGTTGGGAAGACGACCACCGCAGCGAATCTGGCGGTCGCGCACGCTCGGGCGGGGCTGAAACCGCTCGTCGTTCCGCTCGACCCGCAGGACGGCGACCTCTCGCGTCTGTTCGGCGTCGACGACCAGCGGACGGATTCAGTCGATAACATCGTCCGGCATATGATTCGCCGCCCCAACGGCGACTTTGAGAATCTCATTCGGACCGTCGAGGGTGTCGACGTCGTTCCCGAGCACAATATGCTCTCAGATTTGGCCGACTTTCTCCAGCGAGAGAAAGATCAAGCCGAAGCCATGGGCGAAGCGTTCGGGATGCACGCACAGCTACTTCGCGTGCTTCGCGAGGCCGGCGTCCCGGAGGAGTACGACGTACTGATCTGTGACCCGCCAGCGACTGAAGGCCCGCATCTCTACAACGCGATTCATGCAACGCGGTCGCTTGTCATCCCCGTCGAGCCGAGCGCAAAGGGCCGTGCAGCAGTCGAAGGACTCGAAGCTCTCGTCGCGGGCTTCGAAGACCAACTCGAAATCGACGTCGGTGTGCTTGCCGCCGTGCCGACGGGATTCAAAAACACGCGTGACCAACGGCAGGTGCTGACTGAAATCGACTATCCGATTCCGGAAATCATCAGCGAGCGTGCCTCCCTCATGGAAGGCTGTTGGATGGAGCAATGTTCGGCGTTCAAGTACGTTCGCGAGCATCGCGACCGCCGCCGTGACTACGAAATCGAGACGCTCGCCCAGTTCGACCGCATCGCGAGGCATCTCGAAGAACAGGTCGGCATCGACGCGCCGAACCCTCCGGAACCCGGTGACGTCGACCACGAGGTGATGACGGTATGACTGGCATGAAGAAAGGAGCTGGTGAAAACCCGTTCGCGGACGATTCGTCACCTGAATCGGCGACCGAGGCTGAGGAACCAGCCCCCGAACAGGCCGATGAGGGGGATTCGAACCAAGCCGAGGGTGCAGACGCAAACCAGTCTCGCCAGCAGGTCCAAATACCGTACAAATTCCGCCGCGATGGCGTCCAAGACGGCCGTGACCGGGTTCCGCTGTTCTTGCAGAAGGAGACGAAAGTCGCGGAGCGAGACGCCCTCCGAGAGTTCGAAGATAGGTTCGAAGAGAACGTCTCGCTCACCGACCTCCGTGAAGCGCTCGTGAAGGTCGGCTTGCAGCACCTCGACGAAACGGAAGAGTGCCTCGAAGAGTGGGGCTACGGGATGACCTTCGACTAGC